>NZ_JBEYFS010000072.1:0-50981 GCF_040634475.1 Streptomyces sp. NPDC007095 | reverse complement strand
TTGAACCAGTCGGGGTCGCGGTCCCTGGCCGGGGTGTCCTCGAAAGTGTCCGGGACGGGCTCGTTGACGATCATGTGGTGGGTGACCCTCCGATCTGCGGTGAGGACGGTCGCAGGACGGTGAGGATGTGCGCGGGGCTATGCCCTGGCTCAAGACGCACATAGTTGGCCCTGCCCCAGTTGTAGGTCTCGCCGGTGAGCTCGTCGCGCACCGGCACGGACTCGTGCCAGTCCAGGCCGAGTTGCGGCATGTCCAACGAGACCGTCGCCTCCTGGGTGTGGTGGGGGTCGAGGTTGACCACCATCACAACCGTGTTCGATCCGCTCCCGTCCGTGACCGACTTCGAGTAGGCGATCACCGTGTCCTTGTCCGTGTGGTGGAAGTGGAGGCCGCGCAACTGGCGCAATGCCGGACTGCGCCGCCTGATGGTGTTGAGCGCACCCAGCAACGGCGCGATGCTACGGCCCTCCCGCTCCGCCGACTCCCAATCCCGCGGACGCAGTTGGTACTTCTCGGAGTTCAGGTACTCTTCGCTGCCATCACGCAGCGGGGTGTTCTCACAGAGCTCGAATCCGCTGTAGACGCCCCAGGTCGGAGACAGCGTCGCGGCGAGCACCGCACGCAGTTCGAAGGCCGGCCGGCCGCCGTGCTGAAGGAACTCGTGCAGGATGTCCGGGGTGTTCACGAAGAAATTGGGCCGCATGTAGGCGGCCGCCTCCCCCGACAGCTCACTGAGGTAGTCGGTGAGCTCCTCCTTCGTGTTGCGCCAGGTGAAATAGGTGTACGACTGCTGGAAGCCGATCGCCCCCAGCGTGCGCATCATCGCGGGCCGGGTGAACGCCTCGGCCAGGAAGATCACGTCGGGGTCGGTGCGGTTGATGTCCGCGATGACCCGCTCCCAGAAGACGACCGGCTTGGTGTGCGGGTTGTCGACGCGGAAGATCCGCACGCCGTGGTCCATCCAGTGGCGTAGCACCCGCAGCGTCTCCTGGACCAGCCCCGGCATGTCCCGGTCGAAGGCGATCGGATAGATGTCCTGGTACTTCTTCGGCGGGTTCTCCGCGTACGCGATCGACCCGTCCGCCCGATGGTGGAACCACTCGGGATGCTTCTGCACCCACGGATGATCCGGCGAGCACTGCAGCGCGAAGTCGAGCGCGATCTCCAGCCCCTCCCGCTCCGCCCGCCTCACGAAGGCGTCGAAGTCGTCGATCGTGCCGAGGTCCGGATGAACGGCGTCGTGCCCGCCCTCCGGAGATCCGATCGCCCACGGCACACCGACGTCGTAGGCCCCAGCCGAGAGCGTGTTGTTGGGCCCCTTGCGATAAGTGGCCCCGATGGGATGGATCGGCGGCAGATACACCACGTCGAAGCCCATCCGCGCGATGGCGGGCAACCGCTCGGCGGCGCTGCGGAAGGTGCCGTGCACCGGCGGATCGAGATGTCCGCTCTCCGAACGCGGAAAGAACTCGTACCAGGAGCCGTACAGCGCCCGCTCGCGCTCCACCAGCAGGGGCAACGGCTCCGAACTGCTGACCAGCTCACGCAGCGGATGACGAGTGAGGACCCTGTCCACTTCAGGGGTGCGGGCGGCGGCGAGCCGGGCCGCCGCGGGACGGTCCACATCCCGCAGCGCGTCCGCCGCGGTGAGGACGACATCCCTTCTGCCCTTGCTCTTCGGCACTCCGGCGGCAGCGCGCTCGTACAGCCGGGCGCCCTCCTCCAGGACCAGTTCCGTGTCGATGCCCGCCGGGATCTTGATCCCCGCGTGATGGCGCCAGGTGCGGACCGGATCGCTCCAGGCCTCCACGGTGTACGTCCAGTGGCCGGTCGTCCCGGCGGAGACGGTGGCGCCCCAGCGGTCGGTGCCGGGGGCGAGTTCGCGCATCGGGATCCAGGGGCCGGTGCGGCCCTCCGGATCGCGCAGGACGACGTTCGCGGCGACGGCGTCGTGGCCTTCACGGAAGACGGTGGCCGAGACTTCGAAGGCCTCGCCGACGACCGCCTTGGCCGGGCGCCGGCCTTGCAGGACGAGGGGCCGAACGTCGACGACGGGAATGCGTCCGACGCTCCCGCCGCCTTCGCCGGACTGGTCGGAGGGTTGCTCCGGGGCGCGGGGGACGGCGTCGACCTTGCGTATGGGGGGTGTGTCGGAGGTGGTCGTCGGGGGTGGCGACGTGTGGTGCGTGGCGGGCATGACCGCTCCTGTCCGCGTCAACGTGGGTGGGCGGATGACGGTGTGGGGAGGTGGGGCCTGCGGGGTGTACCGGGGGAGCCTTCCCACCCTATTCGGGTGAGCAATCCGGCAGGTTGCTAACTACTTACGCGTATGTCTACACACAAGACCGGCCTCGTCCGACGGGCGAGGCCGGTACCTGTTCCGGCGGTTCTTTACGAAGAGCCGACCTGCAGAAGCCTGTTCGGCGAACCGAGCCCCGCACCGCCGACCTTCCCGTACACCGCCCGCTGAACCAACGCTTTGCCCACTTGGGCCGGGGTCGCCTTCGGGTGGCCGGCGAGATAGAGCGCCGCCGCGCCCGCGACATGCGGGCTCGCCATCGACGTACCGGAGAAGGTCGCCTTCCCGGTGTCGCTCGCGTACGACGCCGACGTGATCGCCACGCCGGGCGCGAACAGGTCGAGCGCCGAGCCGAAGTTGGAGAAGCTCGCCCGGGCGTCGGTCCTGTCACTCGCTCCGACCGTCAGCGCCTCCTTGACCCGGGCGGGGGAGTACAGCCCGGCGGGCAGCGCGTCGTTGCCCGCCGCGACCGAGTACGTCACTCCCGAGGCGATGGAGTTGCGTACGGCGGCGTCCAGCTGGGCGTTCGCGTGGCCGCCCAGGCTCAGATTGGCGACCGCCGGCTTGTGCGCGTGCCGGGTCACCCAGTCGATACCGGCGATGACCTGCGCGGTGGTGCCGGATCCGGCGTTGTCGAGCACCCGCACGGACACGACCTTGGCCTTCTTCGCCACACCATAGGTGGTTCCCGCGATGGTCCCGGCGACATGGGTCCCGTGCCCGTTTCCGTCCCCCGCCGCCTTGTCGTTGCCCACGAAGTCCCAGCCGTAACTGGCCCGCCCCCCGAAGTCCTCGTGCGTGATCCGGATCCCCGTGTCGATGACGTACGCCGTCACGCCCGCGCCCGCCGACTCCGGCCACGTGTAGCCCTTGTCGAGCGGCAGAGCGGGCTGGTCGATCCGGTCCAGCCCCCAGGACGGCGGGTTCTTCTCGAAGTGGTCGAGTGCCACCCGTGTGTCCTGGACGACGGAGGCCACACGGGAGTCCCCCGCGAGCCGCCGCGCCTGCCTTTCGCTGACCTGGACCGCGTATCCGTTGAGCGCCGTGCCGTACGTGTGGCTGATTCGCGCCCCGTACTTCTGGGCGATGCCCTTACCCACCGACGACGGAGCCTTCGTACCCCCCTTGAGCGTCACGATGTAACTACCGCTGACGGAACCGGGTTCACCGGCGCCGAGTATCCGCCCCTGCGGGGCGGCGTGCGCGGGCAGGGTGATGGCCGAAAGCACCGCGGCCGTCGTGACCGCGGTGAGGCATCCTGCCCAGCGCAGACGCCGCTGTCTCGTCTGTGCCATGACGTGAGTTCCCCTCCTCAAGTCGGCGTACGCCGACCGGGACCGACCGGTGTGCGACCGGGGTCGCCCGTACGCCACTTGGCAGCCTCTCGTGTGGTGTGAAGCACCACAAGGCCGCCCATGCGTGCGGAATCGGCCATACCCTCCGGGCGTCGCGCGGAATGGTTGCGTCGATTACCAGCCGAGGGCTCCGCCGGTGGGGCCGGCGGGGTGAGTTCGCCGGCTGCGGGCCGGTGGGGGCTCGTCGCGCAGTTCCCCGCGCCCCTGAGGCGGGGGCTGCGCCCCGCGCTCCCCGTCTGGGCGATTTGTTCGACTGACGGCCGGTGGGGGCTCGTCGCGCGGATCCCCGCGCCCCTGAGGCGGGGGCCGCTCCCCGCCCTGCCTGTGGGGTGTCCCCATCACTCGCGGTCGGCGTACCCCGACCCACCCAGGACGCCGGAGTTCATCGATGCGCCGTGTTGTCGAAACACCCTCGCCGCTACCGTCGTGGGTGACGTACCTCCCGCCGCCGCCATACGTCTTTCGTGAAGGTGGAACTCGTGAAGGCAATCCGCAGATTCACCGTTCGCCCCGTACTGCCCGACGCCCTTCACCCGCTCAGTGACCTCGCCCGCAACCTGCGCTGGTCCTGGCACGCCGAGACCCGCGACCTCTTCCAGTCCGTCGACCCCGAATGCTGGTCCGCTTCCGACGGCGACCCCGTACGCCTGCTCGGCAGCGTCCCTCCCCGCCGCCTCGCGGAACTCGCCGAGGACCGCCGCTTCCTGCGCCGCCTCGCCGCCGTCGCCGACGACCTGCGCGACTACGTGACCGGCGAACGCTGGTATCAGACCCAGACCCAGATTCCCGACCTCCCCGCCGCCGTCGCCTACTTCTCACCCGAGTTCGGCATCACCGCGGCCCTGCCCCAGTACTCCGGCGGCCTCGGCATCCTCGCCGGCGACCACCTCAAGGCCGCCAGCGACCTCGGTGTACCCCTCATCGGCGTAGGACTCCTCTACCGGCACGGCTACTTCCGCCAGTCCCTCTCCCGAGACGGCTGGCAGCAGGAGCACTATCCCGTCCTCGACCCCAACGAACTCCCGCTCGTGCCCCTGCGTGAATCCGACGGCACCCCGGCGCAGGTCACCCTCGCCCTCCCCGGCGGCCGCGCCCTGCGCGCCCGCATCTGGCTGGCCCAGGTCGGCCGCGTCCCCCTCCTCATGCTCGACTCCGACGTCGAGGAGAACGACCTCGGCGAACGCGGCGTGACCGACCGGCTGTACGGCGGCGGCAGCGAGCACCGGCTGCTGCAGGAGATGCTGCTCGGCATCGGCGGCGTGCGCGCCGTAAGGACGTACTGCCGGCTGACCGGCCACCCCCAGCCCGAGGTGTTCCACACCAACGAGGGCCACGCGGGCTTCCTCGGCCTGGAACGCATCGCCGAACTCGCAGAAGGGCACGGCGGGCATGACCAGCAGGACGGACAGGACGGACAGGACGGACGGGACGGACAGGGCGGACGGGACGGACGGGACGGACGGGACGGACAGGACGGACGGGACGGACAGGACGGGCACGACGGGCTGGACTTCGACGCCGCCCTCGAATCCGTCCGCGCCGGTACCGTCTTCACCACCCACACCCCCGTCCCCGCAGGCATCGACCGCTTCGACCGTGAACTGGTCGCCCACCACTTCGGCCCGGACGCCGAACTCCCCCGTATCGACGTCGAGCGGATCCTCGGCCTCGGCATGGAGACCTACCCGGGCGGTGAGCCGAACCTCTTCAACATGGCCGTGATGGGGCTCAGGCTCGGCCAGCGGGCCAACGGGGTGTCGCTGCTCCACGGTCACGTCAGCCGCGAGATGTTCTCCGGGCTGTGGCCGGGTTTCGACCCGGACGAGGTCCCGATCACCTCGGTCACCAACGGCGTGCACGCACCGACCTGGGTGGCACCGGAGGTCTTCCGTCTCGGCGCCCGCCAGATCGGCGCCCAGCGCACCGAGGACGCGATGACGGTCGGCGGCTCGGACCGCTGGGACGCGGTGGCGGACATCGCAGACCAGGAGATCTGGGACCTGCGCCGGGTACTGCGCGAGCAGCTGGTGATCGAGGTACGGGAACGCCTGCACGCCTCCTGGCGCCAGCGCGGCGCCGGAACGGCCGAACTCGGCTGGATCGACGGAGTGCTGGACCCGGACGTGCTCACGATCGGCTTCGCGCGCCGCGTCCCTTCCTACAAGCGTCTGACCCTGATGCTGCGCGACCGCGACCGTCTGATGGACCTTCTCCTGCACGCCGAGCGCCCGATCCAGATCGTGGTCGCGGGCAAGGCGCACCCCGCCGACGACGGCGGCAAACGACTCGTCCAGGAACTCGTCCGGTTCGCGGACGACCCGCGCGTACGCCACCGGATCGTCTTCCTCCCGGACTACGGGATGGCGATGGCGCAGAAGCTGTACCCGGGCTGCGACATCTGGCTGAACAACCCGCTCCGCCCGCTGGAGGCCTGCGGCACGTCCGGGATGAAGGCGGCGCTCAACGGCTGTCTGAACCTCTCCGTCCTGGACGGCTGGTGGGACGAGTGGTTCCAGCCGGACTTCGGCTGGGCGATCCCGACGGCGGACGGTACGGCGACGGACGACGACCGCCGCGACGAGCTGGAGGCGGCGGCCCTCTACGAGCTGCTGGAACAGCGCGTGGCGCCCCGCTTCTACGAGCGGGGTCAGCACGGTCTGCCCGACCGGTGGATCGAGATGGTGCGCCAGACTCTGACCCATCTCGGCCCGAAGGTCCTGGCGGGCCGGATGGTGCGCGAGTACGTGGAGCGCCTGTACGCCCCCGCGGCCCGCGCCCACCGCGCCCTGGCCCCGGAGGCGGCCCGCGAACTGGCCGCCTGGAAGTCCCGTGTCCGGGCGGCCTGGCCCCGGGTCACGGTGGACCATCTGGAGGCCTCCGCCGCCACCACGACCGCCGAACTCGGCACCACCCTCTCCCTGCGCGTGCGGGTGGCGCTGGCCGACCTCGCCCCGGACGACGTCGAGGTCCAGGCGGTCTCGGGCCGCGTCGACTCGCAGGACCGCATCGAGGACGCGAGCTGCGTCCCGCTGAAACCGGCGGGCGGTCCGGACCTGGAAGGGCGCTGGGTGTACGAGGGCCCGCTCTCCCTCGACCGCACCGGCCCGTTCGGCTACACGGTCCGTATTCTCCCCACGCACCGGCTGCTCGCGTCCGGCGCCGAGCTGGGCCTGGTGACGATGCCTTCGGAGGAGGCGGGGGAGGAGGCCGGGGTCTTGATGCGCTGAGCGAGCCGAAAGCGGAACGACAGGCAGCCGGCCTACGGCTCGAACCCCGCGCACAGCCGGCGCAGTACCGCCCCGCAGCGCCGCGCGTAGGCGTGCTGGAGCCCCCGGGTCGCCGGTCCGCCGGCACGGGTGTACCACTTGGCCGCACGGCTGAAGGCGGTCACGGTCAGCCAGACCGTGCCGTCGCCCGTGCGGTCGACCACGAAGGCCTCCTCGCCGCGCTCGGGGTGGCCGGGCAGAGTGCCGTAGGCCCAGCCGGCCCGGCGGTACTCCTCGACCGTCCAGACCACACGGCAGGGAGCCTTGAGGGGGCCGAGTCCGACGGTGACGTCGACTCCGGGGGCCGCCTTCTCGGCGGTGGCGGTTATGCCCACGCCCATCGCACGGTGCATCTCCCAGGTCATCACCGCTTGGGACGCGGCGCGGAAGGCGGCCTCGCCCTCGCCGACGCGGGTGCGCAGGTGCAGGGGGTGGAACCCCGGCGGGCAGCGGCCGTCGCGCGTCGCGCCCACGTCCTCGTATGTGAAGGGGTTGTCCGGGGAGACCATGGGGGACAGCGTAGGGCGGTACCCGGAGCCGCCTTCTCTCCGGGTACCGCCCAAGGCGCCTAAAGGAGTCTCGAGGACCCCGTGGGCACTAGCTCACGTTGACCGCGGTCCAGGCCGCGGCCACCGCCTTGTACTCGGCGCTGGTCGAGCCGTACAGGGCGGACGCCGCGGAGAGCGTCCCCGTGCGGGCCGACTTGTAGTTCGTCGTCGACGTGAAGTACGTCGTCAGCGCCTTGTACCAGATCTGCAGGGCCTTGTCCCGGCCGATGCCGGTGACGGCCGTGCCGTTGTACGTGGGCGAGTTGTAGCTGACGCCGTTGATGGTCTTGGCGCCGCTGCCCTCGCTCAGCAGGTAGAAGAAGTGGTTGGCGACACCGGACGAGTAGTGCACGTCCAGGTTGCCGACGCTGGAGGACCAGTAGTCGGCGGAGCCGCCGTCCTTGCTGGGCTTGTCCATGTAGCGCAGCGGGGTGCCGTCGCCGTTGATGTTGATCTTCTCGCCGATGAGGTAGTCACCCACGTCGGAGGAGTTCCCCGCGTAGAACTCGACGCCGGTGCCGAAGATGTCGGAGGTCGCCTCGTTCAGACCGCCGGACTCGCCCGAGTAGTTGAGACCGGCCGTGTTGGAGGTGACGCCGTGGCTCATCTCGTGGCCGGCCACGTCCAGCGAGGTCAGCGGGTGGGTGTTCCCGGAGCCGTCGCCGTACGTCATGCAGAAGCAGCTGTCGTCCCAGAACGCGTTGACGTACGCGTTGCCGTAGTGGACGCGGGAGTACGCGCCGACGCCGTTGTTCTTGATGCCGCTGCGGCCGAAGGTGTTCTTGTAGAAGTCCCACGTCTCCTGCGCGCCGTACGCGGCGTCGGCGGCCGCGGTCTGGTCGGTGGTGGAGCTGGAGGCCGCGCCGGTGCCCCAGGTGTCGTCCGCGTCGGTGAACAGGGTGCCCGCGGAGGAGGAGGTGGTGTGCGACTTGTTGTACGTCTTGTGGCCGCCGCGGGTGCCGTCGGTCAGCTGGTACGTCGAGCCCGACAGGGTGGTGTTGAGGCTGACCGTGCCCGAGTAGAGGGTCTTGCCGGTGCCCGTCTCGATGCCCTGGTACTCGTAGAGCTTCTTGCCGGTGGCCGCGTCGGTGATGACGTGCAGCTCGTTCGGGGTGCCGTCGTCCTGGAGACCGCCGATGACCGTCTCGTAGGCGAGGGTGGGCTTGCCGGTGGCGGCCCAGATCACCTTGCGGGGGGCGCGGTCGGCCGTGGTCTTCTCCGAGCCGGCGGCCTTCGCGGCGGTGAGGGCCTGCTTCTCGGCCTTCGCGGTGGTGACCTGCGGCTTCAGCGAGGCGACCTTGATGGCCGTCTTCACGGCCTTGGTGACGCCCTCGGTCTTGCCGGCCTTGGACTCGTGGACGACCAGGTCGCCGCCGAGGACCGGAAGGCCGTTGTACGTGCGCTCGTAGCGGGTGTGCACCGTGCCGTCCGCGTCCTTGAGGACGTCTCTGACGACGAGCTTCTCCTTGGCGCCGAGGCCTATCTGCTGGGCGGTCTCGGGCGCGGCCGCGTCGGCCTTCTGGATCAGGCTCGTGCGCGCGGTGGCGGAGAGCAGGACCGTGGCGCCGGGGAGCTTCGCCTTGGCGGCGGCCGACTCGGTCTGGGCGGAGGCACCGGTGGTCAGACCGGTGGTGAGCAGGGCTCCGGCAGCGACAGCGGTGGCGATGGCCAGAGTGGTGCGCTTGTGACGCGCGTAGAGGGGGGTCACGCAATCTCCTCTTGTGGGGGCGACCGGACGGCGTGGGGTGGCCGTACGGAAGGTGCGAAGTTGCGGTGCGGGTGAGCCGTGCGGTGGAAGAGTGACATCCAGGACGCGTACATGTCAGGAGGGCGATGAAATCTTGGCCGAAAAGCGTCCGTTGGGTGAAGATCGCTGTTCGTTACGCGGATCTCGATCCTGGTCAAGCGGCAGCAAAAGCAGGGTCATGGCGCGGCAAAGGGGTGCCGCCCCGGGGAATCGAACCCCCGGGGCGGCACCCTCTCGATGCCGTGTGTCCAAGCGCGGTCTACGGGAACGTCAGCTTCCAGCTGTCGATGTAGCCGGTGTCCTGCGCGGCCTTGTCCTGGACCCTCAACTTCCAGGTGCCGTTGGCGACTTCGGAGGACGCGTCGACCGTGTAGGTCTCCTGGACGTTGTCCGCCGAGTCGGAGGAACTGAACGCCTTCAGGGGGTACACCGTGCCGTCCGGGGCCAGCAGGTCCACGACCAGGTCGCCGCGCCAGGTGTGCACGATGTTCACGTCGACCAGAAGGTTCGACGGGGCGTTGCCGGTACGGCCGGTGACCGCGATCGACGACGTCACCGCCGGTCCGTTGTCCGGAATCGATACGTCGCCGGTGTTCTCGAACGACGTGCCGGTGCCGCCGCCACCGCCCGGACGCGAGCCGACCTTCACGGCCGCCCAGGCGTTCTGCACCGCCGTGTACTCGGCGCTCGTCGTGCCGTACAGCTCGCCCGTCGCGGCGAGCGTGCCGGTGCGGGCCGCCGCGTAGTTGGTGGTCGAGGTGAACTTGGTGGTGAGCGCCCGGTACCAGATCTGCAGGGCCTTGTCGCGGCCGATGCCGGTGACCGGAAGGCCGTCGGCGGTCGGCGAGTTGTAGCTGACGCCGTTGATGACCTTGGCGCCGCTGCCCTCGCTCAGCAGGTAGAAGAAGTGGTTGGCGACACCGGACGAGTAGTGCACGTCGAGGCCGCCCACGCTGGAGGACCAGTTGTCCGCCGAGCCGCCGTCCTTGCTGGGCTTGTCCATGTAGCGCAGCGGGGTGCCGTCGCCGTTGATGTCGATCTTCTCGCCGATGAGGTAGTCACCGGGGTCGGAGGCGTTGTTGGCGTAGAACTCGACGCCGGTGCCGAAGATGTCGGAGGTCGCCTCGTTCAGACCGCCGGACTCACCGGTGTAGTCGAGACCCGCGGTGTTGGAGGTGACGCC
This sequence comes from Streptomyces sp. NPDC007095, assembly GCF_040634475.1. Lineage (NCBI taxonomy): Bacteria > Bacillati > Actinomycetota > Actinomycetes > Kitasatosporales > Streptomycetaceae > Streptomyces > Streptomyces sp. NPDC007095. Next base: position 40,583 of record NZ_JBEYFS010000072.1, on the reverse strand, counting down.
GTGGCTCATCTCGTGCCCGGCCACGTCCAGCGCGGTCAGCGGGTCCGCGTTGCCGGCCCCGTCGCCGTACGTCATGCAGAAGCAGCTGTCGTCCCAGAACGCGTTGACGTACGCGTTGCCGTAGTGGACCCGGGAGTACGCACCCACGCCGTTGTTCTTGATGCCGCTGCGGCCGAAGGTGTTCTTGTAGAAGTCCCAGGTCTCGGCGGCGCCGTAGTGCGCGTCGGCGCCCGCGGTCGCGGCGTTCGACGTGGTGCCGTTGCCCCAGGTGTCGCTGGTCTGGGAGAACAGGGTGCCGGTGCCGGACGTACCGCGGTTGAGGTTGTACGTCTTGTGGCCGCCGCGCGCGCCGTCGGTGAGCGTGTAGTTGGAGCCCGACTGCGTGGTCGTCAGCGTCACCTGGCCGCTGTACTGGGTGTTGCCGATACCGGTCTCGATGCCCTGGTACTCGTAGAGCTTCTTGCCGGTGGCCGCGTCGGTGATGACGTGCAGCTGGTTCGGGGTGCCGTCGTCCTGGAAGCCGCCGACGACCGTCTCGTACGCGAGGGTCGGTTTGCCGTCCGCCGCCCAGATCACCTTGCGGGGCGCCCGGTCGGCGTCGGTCTTCTTCGAACCGTCGGCCTTGGCGACCAAGAGGGCCTGCTTCTCCGCCTTCGAGGCGGCGATGGCGGGCGTGAGCGAAGCGACCTTGAGGGTGGCCCGCGTCGCCTTGATGACCCGCTCGGTCTTCCCGGCCTTGCTGGTGTCGACCACGAGGTCGCCGCCGAGGACCGGGAGTCCCCCGTAGGTCCGCTCGTAGCGGGTGTGGACCGTGCCGTCCGCGTCCTTGATGACGTCGCGGGCGACGAGCTTCTCGTTGGCCCCGAGGCCGAGGTCCTTGGCGGTGGCCGCCTTGGCGGCGTCCGCGTCGCGTATCAGCTCCGCGCGCTGCGAAGGCGTGAGCTGGACGGCGAGAGAACCACGGTTGATCTTGCCGAGGGAGGATTTCTGAGGGGCCGCGCTCGCGGCGCCCGACTGGACGGCCGCGGCCAGCAGGGCGGAGACGCCGACGAGGGCGACGGCCGCGACACGGCGCTGAGTGGTGTGGGAGGTGCGTCTGTGGGAGGAACTGCTGTTCAACACACTGACTCCTTCTGCGTGGCCACGGGTCGCGCGGCCAGTGGGGATCCGGTCGGGGTGGGTACCCGTCCGGGCAGAACAGGGCAGAACAGGGTGGAACACGGAACCAGTTGCATGGGTCTACGGCCACGACACGGCGACGGTGCTGTGGGATTGCTGTGAAGTTGCCGTGGGAAGAGTGGCAGGAGATTTCGCTTTCTGTCAGGACCGCGTCAGGAACTTGGCCGGAATTCGTCCGTTGTCCGGGTGTTCATGTTCGGCATGCGGACTGTTCGCCGGAGTGCGTCTGGTCTGTGGCGCGGCAAGGCGCGGCGGCCCTGCCGCCCCGCGCCCAGGACGACCGGACGCGACCCGATCGGCCGCCCCCTAGGTCCTGTCGTCAAATTCCCGTCGTCCGCCCGGAGGGCGGGCCCTGCGGCGTCAGGTGCGTGCTCTCGGAGTGCCGGGCACAGGCCCTCGTACTGGACGTACTTGAGTCTGTGCCTGGTGCGGTGAGAGTGCGTGCATGGCGTCGCGGGGCGGACGGGAATTTGACGACAGGGCCTAGTCCCCGTGCCAAGTCCGCCAAAGCGCCGCGTACGCGCCCTCGGCCGCCGCCAGTTCGTCATGCGTGCCGAGTTCGGTGAGCTGTCCGTCCTCCATCACGGCGACCCGGTCCGCGTCGTGCGCGGTGTGCAGCCGGTGCGCGATGGCGATCACGGTGCGCCCCTCCAGTACGGCGGCGAGCGCACGCTCGGTGTGGCGCGCGGTCGTCGGATCGAGCAGCGCGGTCGCCTCGTCGAGGATGAGAGTGTGCGGGTCGGCCAGCACCACCCTGGCCAGGGCGAGCTGCTGGGCCCGCGACCCGTCCGTGCGGCGGCCGCCGGTGCCGAGCTCGGTGTCCAGCCCGTCCGGCAGCTCCCGGACCCAGCCCTCGGCACCGACGGCGGCCAGCGCCGCCCACAACGCCGCGTCACCGGCGGTGGGTTCGGCGATCAGCAGGTTGTCACGAACGCTGCCCAGGAACACGTGGTGCTCCTGGGTGACGAGGACGACCTGCCGGCGCAGCTGCTCGGGATCGAGGTCGGCGATCGGTACGCCCCCCACCGTCACCGACCCGGACCGCGGCGCGTCGATGCCCGCGAGCAGTCGGCTCAGAGTGGTCTTCCCGGCGCCGGAGGGCCCGACGACGGCCAGCCGCTCCCCGGGCCGGACGGTCAGGTCGACTCCGCGCAGCACCTCGCCCCCGCGGTCGTAGGAGTAGCGGACATCCGTCACGTCGATCCGGTCGTCGGCCGGGGTGGGCGAGCCCGACGAGACGGCCCGTGGCGCCCGGGCCAGCCCCTCGACGCGGGCGAACGAGGCACCGCTGCTCTGGAGTTGCTCGACCTGCATCAGGATCTGGTCGAGCGGCTCCGCGAGCTGGCGCAGATACAGGGTCGCCGCGACCACCGCCCCCAGGCTCATCGACCCCCGCGCGTGCAGGGCACCGCCCACCAGCAGGGCGGCGACCACGGGAACGACGTACGACACCTCCACGGCCGGGAAGAACACGCTGCGCAGGAACAGGGTCCGCATCCGCCTGAGGCGGGACGTCTCCAGCGTCCGACGGCTCGCGGTGACCCGGCCGCGCTGCAGCCCGAACGCCTCGACCGTACGGGCACCGGACGCGGTGGCCGCGAGGATCTCGGCGACGTCCGAGGTGGCGGTGCCCTCGGCGAGATACGCGGTGCGCGCACGGCGCAGATACCAGCGCAGGGCGAACCAGATGCCGACGAGCCCGAGCACCCCGCAGGCGCCGAGCAGCGGGGCGATGACGAAGACCGCGCCGAGGATGAACAACGCCTGGGCGCACGAGATGAGCAGCTCGGGTCCGGCGTCGCGCAGGGTGTTGCCCACCACGGTGACATCGGCGGTGCCGCGCGCGGTCAGGTCACCGGTGCCGGCCCGCTCCACGACCGACGCGGGCAGACTCAGCGCCCGCTCCACGAACTGCTCCCGCACCCGGGCCAGCGTCCGCTCCCCGAAGCGGTGCCCCACGTACCGGGCCCACCGCGCCAGCAGCAGCTGCGCCAGCGAGCACACCAGGATGACCGACGCCAGCCGGTCCACCACGTCCACACCGTCCCCGGCCCGTACGTCGTCGATGATCCGTCCGAGCAGCCACGGCCCGACCAGACCGGCCGCGGCGGCCAGCGCGTTCAGGCCGAGCACGGCGGCGAAGGCCCGCCCGTCCGCCCGGATCAGCCGCAGTGCCGCCCGGCGCACCTCGGCGGGCTCGGCGACCGGCAGATGCGCGCTCATCGCAGGGCCTCTTCCGTGTCGCGGGCCACCAGCGCCCGGTATCCCGGCTCCGCGCCGAGGAGTTCGTGATGGCTGCCGCTCGCCGCGACCTTGCCGTCGACCAGGAAGTGCACGGTGTCCACCTGGTCCAGCATCAGCGGAGAGGTGCTGGTGACGACGGTCGTACGGCCAGAGCGGGCGGCCCGCAGCCGGGCCGCCACGGCCGCCTCGGTGTGCGCGTCGAGCGCCGAGGTGGGTTCGACGGCGAGCAGTACCTCGGGGTCGGCGAGCAGCGCCCGCACCAGGCGTACGCGCTGTCGCTGGCCGCCGGAGAGGCTGCGGCCCTGGGCGGCGACGTCCGAGTCGAGACCGTCGGGGAGACCGAGCACGATGTCGTCCGCCGCCGCCGCGCGCACCGCGCGGGCGATCGCCTCCTCGTCGTGCTCCCGGCGACCGCAGACCAGCTCGCGCAGGGTGCCGGCGAACAGGTCGGCCTCGTTGTCCGCGACCAGGATCCGCTCGCGCACCTGCGCCAGGGCGATCTCGTCGAGCCGTACGCCACCCCACGTGACCGCCGACTCCGCGTACCGGCCGAGGCGGTCGACGACGGCCTCGGACTCCGCGGGAAGTGCTCCGACCAGCGCGGTGAGCCGCCCCGGCAGCACCCGTACCCCGGAGTCCGGATCATGCAGCACCGCCGGGGAGGCGGGCGCGTCCCGGGCGTCGGGATGGTCGGCGAGGGGCTCCAGGGACAGGAACCGTACGACACGCCGGGCGGCGACGACGGCCCGGCTGAGCTGGTAGCCGCTCTGGATGAAGAAGTACACCGGCATCACGAGGACCGCGACATAGCCGTACACGGACACCAACTGGCCGATGGTGATCTCCCCCTGGGCGGCCAGCCGGGCCGCGAGCCAGGTCACTACGGCGAGGAAGAGGGTCGGCAGTCCCGTGCCCAGCGCCTGGATCCAGCTGGTCGCCGCCCCGACCCGGTACCCCTGCGCCCGCAGCTCCTGCGAGTCGCGGCGGAAGGTGTCCGCGAACAGCCCCTTGCCACCCAGGCCGTTGAGGACGCGCAGACCGCCCGCGAGGTCGCCGATCCGCGCGGTCAGCACGCCCTGCCGCTCGCGGTACTCGGTCTCCGCACCCTGGAGCCGACCCATCAGCGGGCCGACGAGCCCGGCGATCATCGGCACCCCGAGGAGGATCACCACCGAGAGCTGGAGCGAGACCGACATCAGCAGCGCGGCCACCACGCCGTAGGTGATGATCGCGGCGATGCCGGGACCGACGACGGTCAGCGACTGGCTGATCGTCTGGACGTCACCGACGCCGATCGTGACGACCTCTCCGGCGCCGACCTGGCGGCCCAGCGCGGCACCCAGCCGCGCCGACTGCCCCACCACGACCTTGACCGTGCGGAAGTTGGCGTCCATCCGGACCTTGGTCATGGTGCGATGCCGCATGATGCCCAGCCAGGCGTTGAACACCCCGATGCCCAGCACCGCGGCCGTCCAGCCCAACAGCGCGCCCTCGTCGCCCGGCTCCAGGCCGTCGTCGATCGCACGGGACAGCAGATACGGCGGCAGCGCCAGGAGCGTCATCCACACCGTGGCGAGCAGCGCGCCGGCCGCGCTGCGCCCCGACTGCCGGGTGACCAGCCACCACAGATACCGCCACCCGCCCCGGCGGTCGGGCGTCCCCGGGTCCTCGTGAGCGTCGATCATCCAGCCCTCATGCCCTTCACTCGCCGTCCGCTGTAAGAGTCACTCGTCTTCCGCTAGACGAGGCTTTCGCGCCACGCCTGGTGCAGGTCCGCGAATCTGCCGGTGGACGCGACGAGTTCCGCCGGGCTGCCGTCCTCGACCACCCGCCCGTGCTCCATCACCAGCACCCGGTCGGCGATCTCCACCGTGGACAGGCGATGGGCGATGACCACCGCCGTCCGGCCGCGCAGGACCGTCGACATGGCGCGCTGCACCGCCCGTTCCCCCGGGATGTCGAGGGAGCTGGTCGCCTCGTCGAGAATGAGGACGGCCGGGTCGGCGAGCAACGCCCGTGCGAAGGCGACGAGTTGGCGCTGCCCGGCGGAGATGCGACCGCCCCGCTTGCGTACGTCCGTGTCGTAGCCCTCGGGCAGCGCGCTGATGAAGTCGTGGGCGCCGATCGCCTTGGCGGCCCGCTCGATCTCCTCGCGGCTCGCGTCGGAGCGGCCGATGGCGATGTTCTCGGCGACCGTGCCGGAGAACAGGAAGGCCTCCTGGGTCACCATCACCACCCCGCGCCGCAGCTCGGGCACGGACAGCTCGCGCAGGTCGACGCCGTCGAGCAGGACGCGGCCGTCCGTGGGGTCGTAGAAACGGGCGAGCAGCTTGGCGAGCGTCGACTTGCCCGCGCCCGTCGAGCCGACCACGGCCACCGTCTGCCCCGCGGGGAGCGTGAGCGAGAAGGCGGGCAGCACCTCGCCGCCGGTGCGGTACGCGAAGCGGACGTCCTCGAAGGCGACCTCGCGGCCCGGCTGAGCGGAGACGAGCGCGGGCAGCCGCCTCGGCTCGGCCGGCTCCGGCACGGACGGCGTCTGGGCCAGCAGGCCCGCGATCTTCTCCAGCGAGGCCGCCGCGGACTGGTACGCGTTGAGGAACATGCCCAGCCGGTCTATCGGGTCGTACAGGCGGCGCAGATACAGCACGGAGGCGGCCAGCACGCCCAGCGCCAGCGAACCCGAGGCCACCCGGTACGCGCCCCACAGCACGATCCCCGCGACCGCCGTGTTGGCGACCAGCCGGGAGCCGACGACATAGCGGGCCATCTCCAGCAGGGCGTCGCCGTTCGTGCGCTCGTGGCGCTTGTTGAGCACCCGGAACTCCGCGTCGTTGGTCTCCTCACGGCGGAACGCGCGCACCGGCCGGATCCCGTTCATCGTCTCCGCGAACTTCACGATCACGGCGGCGATCGCGGTCGAACGGAGGCGGTAGATACGGCCCGCACGGCGCCGGTACTGCCGTACGAGGAGGTAGAGCGGCACGAAGGATGCCACCGCCACCGCGCCCAGGCTCAGGTCCAGCCAGAGCAGCATCGCCGAGATGTAGACGAAGGACAGGATCACCGTGATGAGTTCCTGCAGCCCCTCGCTGAGCAGTTCGCGCAGCGACTCGACGTCCGTCGTGGAGCGGGAGATCAGGCGGCCCGAGGTGTAGCGCTCGTGGAAGTCGATGCTGAGCGCCTGCGCATGGCGGAAGATCCGGCCACGCAGATCGAGCAGCACGTCCTGGTTGACCCGGGCGGACGCCTGGGTGAAGGCGTACTGGAGCCCGCCGGCGGCCAGCGCGCACAGCAGATAGCCGACTCCCACCGCGATCAGCGGGCCGTGGTCGTGTGCGCGGAACGCCGGTACGGCGCGGTCGATGGCGTACGCGACGAGCAGCGGGCCCGCCTGGATGGCGGCCTGCTGGAGCAGGAGCAGCACCATCGTCACCACCACGCGGGCCTTGAGCGGGGTGAGGAGGGAGCGCAGCAGCGCGGCGGTGGCGCCCGGGGGAGTGGGCAGGGCGTCGCGGTCGAACGGGTCCTGGTGCTGGTGGGACTCCCGCGCGTCCGGACGGTCCGTGCCGGGCTTCCCGCCGTCGGGTTCCGTGCCCGTTTCCGTGCCCGTTTTCCTGCCCGGTTCCCGGTCCGGCTCCTTGTTCGGCGCGGTCGTCGTGGGCGCCGTCATCGGTCGGCCTCCTCGTCACCTGACATCAGATGGGCGTACTCGGCGTTGCTGCGCAGCAGTTCGTGGTGGGTGCCGACCGCGGTGATGCGGCCGCCGGAGAGCAGGGCCACGCGGTCGGCGAGCAGGACCGTGGACGGGCGGTGCGCCACGATCAGCGCGGTCGTCTCCGCCAGGACGCGGCGCAGCGCGGCCTCGACCGCGGCCTCCGTGTGGACGTCCAGTGCCGACAGGGGGTCGTCGAGGACGAGGAAGCCGGGGCGGCCGACGACGGCCCGCGCGAGGGCGAGGCGCTGGCGCTGGCCGCCGGACAGGCTCAGGCCCTGCTCGCCGACCTGGGTCCGTGTCCCCTGCGGGAGCGCGTGCGCGAAGTCGGCCTGGGCGACGGCGAGGGCACGGTCCAGGTCCGTTTCTCCCGCGGTGTCGGGGGCGCCCATGAGCACGTTCTCCCCGACGGTCGCCGAGAAGAGGGTGGGCTCCTCGAAGGCCACGGCCACGCGCGCGCGAAGCTCCTCGCGGGGCATCGCGGTGATGTCCTCGCCGTCCAGCGTGATCCGCCCGGCCGTCACCTCGTGCAGCCGTGGGACGAGGGCGGTGAGGGTGGTCTTCCCGGTGCCGGTCGCGCCGACCAGTGCCATCGATTCACCCGGACGGATGTGCAGATCGATGTGCTCGAGGACGGGGGGCGTGTCCGCCGGGGCGTCGGGATAGCGGAACCGGACACCGTGGAAGCGGAGTCCGCCCTCACCCTTCCCGGCGGCGACCGTGGACGAACCGTCGGCGACCGCGGACAATCCGTCGGCGATCGCGGATGTGCTGGTGGCGACCGCGGACGTCCCGGCGGACTCCGGCTTCTCGTCCATCACCTCGAAGTACCGCTCCGTCGCCGTCGCCGCCTCCTGGCTCATCGCGAGGAGGAAGCCGATGGACGCGACGGGCCAGCGCAGCGCGAGCGCCGTGGAAAGGAACGCCACCAGCGTGCCGGCGGACAGACGGCCGTCGGCGACCTGGATCGTGCCGAGCACGAGGGCGGCGCCGATGGCGAGTTCGGGGAGGGTGACGATGACCGTCAGGATGGCGGCGAGGAGGCGGGCCTTGGCCAGCTCCGTGCCGCGCAGGGTGCGGGACAGCTCGCGGAAGGCGAGGGCCTGGCTGCGGTGGCGACCGAAGCCCTTGATGATGCGGATGCCGAGCACGCTCTCCTCGACGACCGTCGTCAGATCGCCCACCTGGTCCTGGGCCCGCCGTGCCACCAGCGAGTAGTGCCGCTCGAAGAGCCAGCAGACGACCATGAGGGGCGCCGCGGGAGCGAGCAGCACCAGGCCGAGGGTCCACTCCTGGGCCAGCATGATCATGACGCCGACCAGGATCGTCACGGAGTTGACCAGCAGGAACGTCAGGGGGAAAGCGAGGAACTGGCGAACCAGCATCAGGTCCGTGGTGCCCCGGGAGAGCAACTGTCCGGAGGCCCAGCGGTCGTGGAAGGCGACCGGGAGCCGTTGCAGATGCCGGTACAGATCCGCCCGCATGTCCGCCTCGACCGCCGACAGCGGACGCGCCACCAGCCACCGTCGCAGCCCGAACAGCACCGCCTCCGCGATGCCGAGCAGCAGCAGGTACAGCGAGCCGAGCCAGATGCCCGCCGGGTCGTGGTCGGCCACCGGACCGTCCACCATCCACTTCAGGACGAGCGGGAACACCAGCCCCGTACAGGAGGCGAGGACCGCGACGAAGGCGGCACCGAACAGCCGCGTGCGCACCGGCCGCACGTACGGCCACAGGCGCAGCAGGTTGCGTACGGTCGAACGGCCTGCTCGGTCACTGGTCACTGCATCTGGTGTGGACATCACTGGCGAGCCTACGGTTCGGCACTGACAGTGCCCACCGAGTTTTGGCCGGTCGTCCACAGGTTGCGCACCGGTCGTACGACGGTGTCAACCGATCGGTTGACACCCCTTCGAGCGCGATGGCCGATGTGCCCGACCCCGCCCCGCCGGGACCCTCGAAGCATGTCAGCCACACCTGTCATCGAAGTCAGCGCACTGCGCAAGTGCTACGGCGGCCGGCCCGTCGTCGACGGTGTCTCCTTCGCCGTCGAGGAGGGCGAGATCTTCGGGATCCTCGGCCCGAACGGCGCCGGCAAGACCACCACCGTCGAGTGCGTCGAGGGTCTGCGGATCCCCGACGGGGGCCGCGTCCGGGTCACCGGGCTCGACCCGGTCGCCGACCACGAGGCCACCAGCCGCGTCCTGGGCGCCCAGCTCCAGGAGAGCGAACTCCAGGCCAAACTCACCGTGCGTGAGGCGCTGGAGCTGTATGCGGCCTTCTACCCGAACCCCGCCGACTGGCGTCCCCTCGCCGAGCGCCTCGGCCTCACCGACCGGCTCACCAGCAGGTTCGGCAAGCTCAGCGGCGGCCAGAAGCAGCGGCTGTTCATCGCGCTCGCGCTGATCGGCAATCCCCGGGTGGTCGTGCTCGACGAGCTCACCACCGGTCTCGACCCGCGCGCCCGCCGCGACACCTGGCAGCTCATCGAGGACGTCCGGGCGAGCGGCGTCACCGTCCTGCTCGTCACACACTTCATGGAGGAGGCGCAGCGCCTGTGCGACCGGATCGCCGTGATCGACAAGGGCCGGCTGGCCGCCCTGGACACCCCGTCAGGCCTGATCCGGCGCTCGGCGGGCTCCACCGTCATCAGCTTCACGCCGTCCGCGCCGCTGGACGAGGGTGACCTGAACGCGCTGCCCGCGCTCGCGTCGGTCGAGCACAAGGACGGCCGGATCACGCTGTCCGGCACCGACGAGACCGTCAACGCGGTCATCACGCTGCTCGCCCGGGGCCACATCACCGCTCACCAACTCCGCGTGTCCGACGCCACGTTGGACGACGCGTTCCTGGACCTGACGGAGGTCACCTCATGAACACCGCCGTGCTGCGCACCGAGGTGCGCCTCTTCCGCCGCGAACCGGGCGCCCTCTTCTGGATCCTGCTCTTCCCCACCCTGCTGCTGGTGATCCTGGGTTCCATCACGTCCTTCCGCCAACACCACGCCGACCTGGGCGGCCTGCGCACGATCGACGTGTACGTCCCGGTGGCCGTGCTCCTCGGCATGATCGTCGGCGCGCTGCAGTCGATGCCGCAGAACATCACCGGCTACCGCGAGCGCGGCATCCTGCGCCGCATGTCCACCACTCCGGTACGGCCGACCGCCCTGCTGTCCGCGCAGATGCTGGTCTACGGCGGGGCGGCCCTGGCCTCCGCCCTGTGCGCGCTGACCGTCGGCCGGCTGGCCTTCGACGTACGACTGCCGAAGCAGCCGTTCGGCTATCTCCTCGCCCTGCTCCTCGCGATCCTGGCCGCGCTCGCGCTGGGCTCCGTGGTCTCCGCGCTGTCCCGCACGACGAAGATCGCTGGTGCCATCGGCTCGGCAGTGTTCTTCCCGATGATGTTCTGCGCGGGCGTGTGGATCCCGGTGCAGGCCATGCCGGACACGCTCGCCCGGATCGTCGGCTGCACGCCGTTCGGCGCCGCCGCGCAGGCCCTGAACCGGGCGGCGGCGGGGGACTGGCCGGGCTGGACGCACCTGGGCGTGCTGGTGGCGTGGACGGTGCTGCTGACAGCCGGCGCCTCGCGCTGGTTCCGCTGGGAGTAGGGGACGGTCCGTGCAGACTGGGGAGATGACCACCAAGGACCGGCAGATCGAGCGGCGCTGGGAGCAGCTGCACGTCTGGGGGCCGTACGGGCTGCTCGGCCTCAGTGTCGTCCTCGCGGTCGCCGCCACCGGCCTGCACAACCGCTCCGTCAAGTGGTACCTCGGCTGGACCCTGGTCGGTGCCGCGGCCGTCCTCCAGCTGTGGTGGCACGGCACCCGGTCCCGACGTCCCGGCCGCGGCCGGATCCCGTCCCGGGCGGGGACGGTGTACTACGTCGTCCGCTGGGCCCTCGCCTTCGTTCTCAGCTGGCTCAACCCGTTCTTCGCGTTCTACGCCGCCTCCGGTTACATGGACGCCGACGAGCTGATCCCGGGCCGGTGGCAGCGGCTCGGACTGCTCGCGAGCGCGGTCACCGTGGCCGGTGCGCAGACCGGCGGCATGCCGTTGGGGAGCGGGGTCCAGTGGATCCTCTTCCCCCCGCTTTTGATCGCCAACTCCGGCCTGCAGATGGTGGTCGCCCATCTGCAGGAGCAGGAGACGCGGCGCTACCACGAGCGCGGCGAGACCATCACCGAACTCGAACGCACCAACGCCGCCCTGCAACAGGCCCTCGACGAGAACGCCGCCCTCCACGCCCAACTCCTCGTCCAGGCAAGGGAAGCGGGCGTCGCCGACGAACGCCGGCGCCTCGCGGCCGAGATCCACGACACCATCGCCCAGGGCCTGACCGGCATCATCGCGCAGCTCCAGGTCGTCGCGAACACCCCCGATCCGGGGGCCGCCCGCGTACACCTGGGCCGCGCGTCGGAGCTGGCCCGCCAGAGCCTGGGTGAGGCGCGCCGCTCGGTGCACAACCTCGCTCCGGTCGCCCTCGAACACGACGGCCTTCCCGAGGCCCTGAAGAAGACGGTCGCGGACTGGGCCCGACGCACCGGCATCCGCGCCGACTTCACTCTGACCGGTACGGCGGAACACCTCCACGACGAGATCTCGGCGACGCTGCTGCGTATCGCCCAGGAGGCCCTGTCCAACGCGTCCCGGCACGCGCGCGCAGCCCGGCTGGGCGTCACCCTCTCCTTCATGGGCGACGAGGTGACCCTGGACGTACGCGACGACGGCCGCGGCTTCGACCCCGCCGCCGTCCCCGAACGCACCGGCAGCGGCGGCTTCGGCCTCGACGGCATGCGAGCCCGCGCCGAGCGCATCGCGGGCTCCCTCACCCTGGAGTCCGAACCCGGCCTCGGCACGGCGGTCTCGGCGCGCGTACCGTTGGTCCGCCATGACCGATGACTCGTTCGCCCCGGCCGATGACACCGCGATCACCCTCCTCGTCGTCGACGACCATCCCGTCGTACGGGACGGTCTGCGCGGCATGTTCGAGTCCGCGCCGGGATTCACGGTCCTCGGCGAGGCCGCGAACGGAGTCGAGGCCGTCGCCCTCGCCGCCTCCCTCGACCCGGACGTCGTCCTGATGGACCTCCGCATGCCCGGCGGCAACGGAGTCGAGGCCATCGCGGAACTCACCCGCCGCGGCGCCCGCGCCAAGGTGCTCGTCCTCACCACGTACGACACCGACTCCGACACCCTCCCCGCGATCGAGGCGGGCGCGACGGGCTATCTGCTGAAGGACGCCCCGCGGGAGGAGCTCTTCACCGCCGTCCGAGCGGCGGCGCAGGGCCGTACGGTGCTCTCCCCGGCGGTCGCCTCCCGGCTGGTCTCGGCGGTCCGCGCGCCCGCCTCGACCCAGGACTCCCTCTCGGCCCGCGAGCGCGAGGTCCTGGCCCTGGTGGCCAAGGGCACCTCGAACCGTGAGATCGCCCGCGTCCTGTTCATCAGCGAGGCCACGGTCAAGACCCACCTCACCCACCTGTACGCCAAGCTGGGCGTCAAGGACCGCGCGGCGGCGGTGGCGGTCGCATACGACCGAGGCATCCTGGGCTAGCGCAGCCTGAGACGGGGCTGCGCCCCGAATCCCCGCGTGTTCCCGAGTCCGTTGGCTGCGGCCCGGTGGGGCCGGCCGCGCCCACGCGGCGGAGCCGCACATGTCACAGCCCCGCGCCCCTGAAAGCCTCAGCCCGTCCGGTGTCCGAGGACGAGGACAGGTGCCTCAGCCCACCACCCGTAGCAACAACACCGCCCGCGCCGGCACGGTGACCGTGCCGCCCGCCCGATGGACCACGCCCGGCGCCCGCGCCTGATCCTCCGCCGAGGTGTCGACCACCAGTTCGTAGCGCGAGGCCCACGGAGGCCCCGGCAGGACGAAGCTCACCGGACGGTCCCCGGCGTGCAGCACCGCGAGGAAGCTGTCGTCCACGACCGGCGCTCCGCGGGCATCGCGTCCGGGGATGTCCCGGCCGGAGAGGTACATCCCGAGCGTCCCGGCCGGCGCGTACCAGTCCCGTTCCGTCATCTCCGTCCCGCGGGGGGTGAACCACGCCAGGTCCCGCAGCCCGTCGACGGAGTGCGCCCGGCCGGAGAAGAACGCGCGGCGCCGCAGCACGGGATGCCGGTGCCGCAGCGCGATCAGACGGGAGGTGAGGTCGAACAGGGCACGCCAGCCCGGTTCGTCGAGCAGGCTCCAGTCGACCCAGCTGATCTCGTTGTCCTGGCAGTACGCGTTGTTGTTGCCGCGCTGGGTGCGCCCGAACTCGTCCCCCGCGACGAGCATCGGCACCCCGGTGGACAGCAACAGCGTCGTCAGCAGGTTCCGCAACTGGCGTCGCCGCAACCCCCGTATCCGCTCCTCGTCCGTCTCCCCCTCCGCCCCGCAGTTCCAGGCCCGGTTGTCGTCCGTGCCGTCCCGGTTGCCCTCCCCGTTGGCCTCGTTGTGCTTGCGCTCGTAGGAGACGAGGTCGCGCAGCGTGAAGCCGTCGTGGGCGGTCACGAAGTTCACCGAGGCGTAGGGGCGCCGCCCGCCCCACGCGTACAGGTCGCTCGACCCCGAGAGGCGGTAACCCAGGTCCCGTACGTCCGGCAGCGCGCCCCGCCAGAAGTCCCGGACCGCGTTGCGATAGCGGTCGTTCCACTCCGTCCACAGGGGTGGGAAGGCGCCGACCTGGTAGCCGCCGGAACCGACGTCCCACGGTTCGGCGATCAGCTTCACCCGGCGCAGGACCGGGTCCTGGGCGATGACCGCGAGGAAGGGGGAGAGCATGTCGACGTCGTGCATCGAGCGGGCCAGCGCCGCCGCCAGGTCGAAGCGGAAGCCGTCCACGCCCATCTCCGTCACCCAGTACCGCAGCGAGTCCGTGATCAGGCGCAGGACGTGCGGCTGCACCACGTGCAGGGTGTTGCCGCAGCCCGTGTAGTCGGCGTACCGGCGGGCGTCCGACTGGAGCCGGTAGTAGCCCCGGTTGTCTATGCCGCGAAGGGACAGCATCGGGCCCAGCTCGCCGGCCTCCGCCGTGTGGTTGTAGACCACGTCGAGGATCACCTCGATGCCGGCGGCGTGCAGCGCCCGCACCATGCGTTTGAACTCGCCGACCTGCTGTCCCGTCGTCCCGGAGGACGCGTAGCCCGCGTGCGGGGCGAAGTAGCCGATCGAGTTGTAGCCCCAGTAGTTCTTCATTCCGCGCCGCAGGAGATGGTCCTCGTGGGCGAACTGATGGACGGGCAGGAGTTCCACGGCCGTGACGCCCAGCCCGACCAGGTGCTCGATCGCCGCCGGGTGGGCCAGCCCGGCGTAGGTGCCGCGCAGTTCCTCCGGGATCCCGGGGTGCAGCCGCGTGAAGCCGCGTACGTGCAGCTCGTAGATCACCGAGTCCGCCCACGGGGTCTTCGGGCGGTGGTCGTCCGACCAGTCGTCGTCATCGTGGACGACGACACCCTTGGGGACGTACGGCGCCGAGTCCCGGTCGTCGCGCACGGTGTCCGCGACCTGCTGCTGGGGCCAGTCCCGGACATGCCCGTACACCTCGGGCGGCAGACTGAAGTCGCCGTCCACCGCACGGGCGTACGGGTCCAGGAGCAGCTTCGCCGGGTTCCAGCGGGCGCCGGTCCACGGGTCCCAGCGGCCGTGCACGCGGTAGCCGTAGCGGCGGCCGGGCAGCACGCCGGGTACGAAGCCGTGCCAGATCTCGTGGGTCAGCTCGGTGAGCGGTACGCGTGTCTCGTGGACCTCGCCGTCCCGCTCGTCGAAGAGACAGAGGTCGACGGCCTCCGCCCCGCCCGCCCACAGGGCGAAGTTGGTGCCCGCCGCGCCGTCGGGGCCGACGCGGAAGCGCGCCCCGAGCGGGGTCGGGGCGCCCGGCCACACGGACACGGCGGGCGACGGCGCCCGCTGGGCGCCGTTCAGCACGGGGGATGACTGCGCGGGCAGCTTCTCGCCCGTGGCCCGCCCCTCCGGCACTGCCTCCTGCTCGGCTGCGCTCGACACCGTTCAGCCTCCTGCGGCTCGGTGGACGGCCCGTAAGGAAGCGCGCAGTGTCCCTGCTGCGGCTCCCCCTCGCGTCGTCCTCCCCACTGTTCTGCCCAGCCCTTGGCTCGCACTCACGTTTCCCCAGAGGTGCACACTCGTTGGGCCCGCTGTGAAGCACGAACAGACACGCGCGCGGCACGCAGGGGCCGCACTGGCCGCCGTACTGACCTGGGCCGGCCTGCTCGCCGGAGCCGCCGGCTGCACCTCGCACGGGATGGAGGAGGTACTCGGCAAACCCCCCGCCGTCGAGGACGTCATCCGTATCTCTCCCGACGACAACAGCAAGGGCGTACGCCCGCGGCAGGCGTTGCGGGTCCGGGTGCCCGAGGGGCGTCTGGAGTCCGTGCAGGTCGTCAAGGACCAGGACGCGCAGGAGTCCGCGGTGGCCGGGCGCATCTCCGCCGACGGCCTGACCTGGGCGCCCGACGACCCGCGGCTCGCGCTGGCCGCCAAGTACACCGTGGACGTGGTGGCCCTCGACGGGCACGGGCGGCGCTCGGCGCGGCACACGACGTTCACGACGTACGTCCCCGAGGAGCGGTTCATCGGATACGTGACGCCGGAGAACCGCTCCACCGTCGGCACCGGCATGATCGTCTCCCTCTCGTTCAACCGGGAGATCGAGAACCGGTCCGCCGTCGAGCGCGCGATCCACATCGAGGCCAGCCCCGCGGTGGAGGTCCGCCCGCACTGGTTCGGCAAGAGCCGCCTCGACTTCCGGCCCGAGAAGTACTGGAAGCCGGGCACGAAGGTCACCGTCGGGCTGCGGCTGCGCGACGTCGAGGGGGCGAAGGGCGTCTACGGACTCCAGTACAGGACCTTCTCGTTCACCATCGGACGCAGCCAGGTCTCGCTGGTCGACGCCGCCGCGCACACCATGGAGGTACGCCGCGACGGCGACCTCCTCGCCACGGTGCCGATCACGGCGGGCGCCCCCAACAGGACGACGTACAACGGGAAGATGGTCGTCATGGAGATGCTGGAGGTGACCCGGATGAACAGCCGCACGGTCGGCTTCGGCGGCGAGTACGACATCCCGGACGTCCCGCACGCGATGAGACTCACCGACTCCGGGACCTTCGTGCACGGCAACTACTGGGCCTCGGGCGTCTTCGGCAACAGCAACGTCAGTCACGGCTGCGTCGGTCTCGAGGACGTGAAGGGCGGCAGCTCCGACACCCCCGCGGGCTGGTTCTTCGACCGCAGTCTCATCGGCGACGTCATCGAGATCGTCAACAGCGCCGACAAGGAAGTCGCTCCCGACAACGGCCTCGGAGGCTGGAACATGGGCTGGAAGGAGTGGAAGGCGGGCGGCGCGGCGAAGTAGCCCGAGGAGGCGCACGCACGCGCCGTAGGGCAGGGGACTCCAGCGCGCCCCCACACGGCCGAACTTGGGACTGAACGGTGACAATCCCGGGGAGCCATCTCTCAGAGCCGTGTGATTAATTAGCGCGATACGCGCGGTGACGCGCTGGGGTGCGGGCCTGATCAGGCCGTGCGAGGGGAGAACAGACTTGAACGGGCGACCGATATCGGGGGCGTCGGTTGGAACGCGGGCACGGGGAAGCCGGGGGAGCAAGGGAATCCTGGCGCTGCTGCTGGGCGTGCTGCTGCTCGCCGTGACCGCGTGCGGTGGGGGAGGGGGCTCGGACTCCGGGAACGGCAAGGGCAAGAGCACGGGCAGCTCCGCCAAGGCCGACACCAAGGTCTCGCAGGCCGTGGTGACCATAGCCCCGAAGGACGGCACGAACGGCGTGGCCACCAGCGGGGCCCTCAAGGTCACCGCGGCCAAGGGCAAGCTGACCGAGGTCACGGTCAAGGACGGCAAGGGCAACGCGGTCGACGGCGCGATAACCGGCGGGGGTGCCACCTGGACGCCCTCGACCCACCTCGCCTCCGCCACCAAGTACAAGGTCCACGCGGTGGCCAAGGACACCGACGGCCGTGAGGCCGCCGAGGAGTCCGCCTTCACCACGCTGACCCCGAAGAACACCTTCGTCGGTATGTTCACGCCCGAGGACGGTTCCAAGGTCGGCGTCGGCATGCCCTTCTCGGTCCGCTTCACCCGGGGCATCACGCACCCGGACGCCGTCGAGAAGGCCATCAAGATCAAGACCGAGCCGGCCGTCGACGTCCAGGGCCACTGGTTCGGCAACGACCGCCTCGACTTCCGCCCCGAGCAGTACTGGAAGTCCGGTACGAAGGTCACCGTCACCCTCAACCTCGACGGCGTCGAGGGCCGGCCCGGGGTCTACGGCAAGCAGGCCAAGACCGTGTCCTTCACGATCGGCCGCAGCCAGGTCTCCACGGTCGACGCCAAGACCCACAAGATGGTCATCAAGCGCGACGGCAAGGTCATCAAGACCATCCCGATCACCACGGGCAAGCCGGGCTACGACACGTGGAACGGCCAGATGGTCATCAGCGAGCAGCTCCGGGTGACCCGTATGAACGGTGAGACGGTCGGCTACGGCGGCGAGTACGACATCAAGGACGTGCCCGACGCCCAGCGCCTGACCGACTCCGGCACCTTCATCCACGGCAACTACTGGGGCGGCGACGCCTTCGGCAACTACAACGCCAGCCACGGCTGCGTGGGCCTGCGCGACGTGCGCGGCGGCGGCGACCGCAGTGCGCCGGCCGCCTGGTTCTTCGACCACTCCATCACCGGTGACGTGGTGATCGTGAAGAACTCCCACGACAAGACGGTCGCCCCGGACAACGGCCTCAACGGCTGGAACATGTCCTGGTCGGCCTGGACCGCCTGATCGTTCCGCCTCGACGGGCCCGCTGTGCCAGGTCACCTTGGTGACCGAGCACACCGGGCCCGTTGTCGTTGGTCCCCGTGCCGCACTTGCCCCGGGGGACAACCCCCCAGACCCCCCGATACGGTGCCCTCATGACTGTGCATCTCGAAGTGGCCGAAGGCGTCGGCACCCTCCGCCTGGACCGCCCGCCCATGAACGCGCTGGACGTCGCCACACAGGACCGGCTCAAGGAGCTCGCCGAGGAGGCCACACGCCGCGAGGACGTGCGCGCCGTGGTCGTCTACGGCGGCGAGAAGGTGTTCGCGGCGGGCGCGGACATCAAGGAGATGCAGGCCATGGACCATGCGGCGATGGTCGTGCGGTCCCGTGGCCTGCAGGACTCCTTCACCGCCGTGGCCCGCATCCCCAAGCCGGTCGTCGCCGCCGTCACCGGGTATGCGCTGGGCGGTGGCTGCGAGTTGGCGCTCTGCGCGGACTTCCGTATCGCCGCGGACAACGCCAAGCTCGGCCAGCCGGAGATCCTGCTGGGCCTGATCCCGGGCGCCGGCGGCACCCAGCGCCTGTCCCGCCTGATCGGCCCCTCCAAGGCGAAGGACCTCATCTTCACGGGGCGGATGGTGAAGGCCGACGAGGCGCTGTCGCTCGGTCTTGTGGACCGGGTCGTCCCGGCCGACGAGGTGTACGCCCAGGCACACACGTGGGCCGCGAAGCTGGCGCAGGGTCCCGCGCTCGCGCTGCGCGCCGCCAAGGAGTCCGTCGACGTGGGCCTGGAGACCGATCTCGATACGGGGCTCGCGATTGAACGGAACTGGTTCGCGGGGCTGTTCGCGACCGAGGACCGCGAGCGCGGCATGCGCAGCTTCGTGGAGGAGGGGCCGGGGAAGGCGAAGTTCCTCTGATCCGCCGTTTCCGCCGCTTTCCCGGGGCGTCGATTCTCCGAATCACCGGTTCGCGAAATCACCGCCGGAGCCCCCGTGGTGCCGCGGAACCCACTCTCCAAGTTCCGCTGATCCACTTGCAGTTGACGCGACTTCTTATCCGGCGTCCCCCGAAGGGCTGGTTTATGCCAGCCTTAAGGGAACCTTAAGCTCGCCTTGTCGGGAGCGAATGGCGATTGCCGTCAACTAGGGCATTCCGGCAGGTCAGTTGGGCCTTGATGGGCCCTGAACTGCCGGGGGCATATGCCGATCGGATGTTGTGGAACGGGCGGTTCCGGGGGGCGTATTCCTCCGGAACGGCCCCGAAGCGGGCTCTGGGCGGCCATGATGGGGGGCATGGCGGGGCTGGAGGGTATCGAACAGCCGCGGCGGCACGGGAGTGCGACCGCGGCGCGCTGGTCGCCTGCGGTCGAGGACGAGCGGGCGCTCAAGGCACTCGAGTTGTTCGGCAATCCGACGGAGGGCGAGGTCCCGCTGCCGTCCCGCCCCGAGTCCGCCGCCACCGCGCGGCGGCTCACCCAGGTCATCGTCCTGCGTCACTGGGGGCTCTCCCCGAAGATGACCGAGGACGCCGTGTTACTGGTGTCCGAACTCGTCGGCAATGCCGTACGGCACACGGGCGCCCGCGTCTTCGGACTCCGGATGCGGCGCCGCCGGGGCTGGATCCGCGTCGAGGTCCGTGACCCCTCCCGCGGTCTTCCCTGTCTGATGCCGGTCCAGGAGATGGACCTGAGCGGCCGAGGTCTCTTTCTCGTCGACAAGCTCTCCGACCGCTGGGGAGTCGACCTCCTGCCCCGCGGCAAGACCACCTGGTTCGAGATGCGCGTCGCCGACCGCTGACCGCTCGCCCCCAGGGCCCGCACCGCGACCCGCACCCCCACCAATCGGACGAATCGCACGTTTTCTTACCATTACACCCTTAAATGGTGCGGGTGATCACGCCCGCTCGTCCCTCTCAGCCGTCCCCCGACGGAAGCCCCGACGGAAGCCCCGACGGAAGCCCCGGCGGTAACGTCGCGCGTGCGGCGCCGGATCGGCGTGCGGCGCTGCGGTCGGGTGTCGCGCTCGCCGCCGGGACACTTGCCTCGGGGTGTTCCGCGACCGGCGTCGTCGCACACCCGGTCGCCGCGTCCCGCACGTCCGTCCCTCCCTCCGCGAACCCGGCCGCGGCCTCCGCCGCGAACCCCTCCGCCAAGCCCGCCGCCGCGCCCGCGCCCCGCCGCTTCCCGCAGCAGCCCGCCGAGATCACCCACGGCCCCCGCGACCGTCCCCGGGTCGCTCTCACCTTCCACGGCCAGGGCGACCCGGCCGTCGCCAAGGCACTGCTCGGCGAGGCGGAGAAGGCCGGCGCCCGGGTCACCGTGCTCGCGGTGGGCAGTTGGCTCGACGAGCACCCCGGCATCGCCCGCCGCATCCTCGACGGCGGACACGACCTCGGCAACCACACCCTGCGCCACCTCGACATCAACGCGATGTCCGAGGCGGACGCGGAGGCCGAGATCCGGGGCTGCGCGGACCGGCTGCGACGGCTGACCGGGTCCATCGGCACCTGGTTCAGGCCCTCCCGCACCCCGAGCGCCTCCGCCCTCGTGGCGGGCGTGGCCCGCCGTGTGGGCTACCCGCACGTCCTCTCCTATGACGTCGACTCGCTCGACTACACCTCGCCGGGCGCCCCCGCCGTCACCCGCCAGGTCATCGGCGGGGTCCGCGACGGATCCGTGGTGAGCCTGCACTTCGGGTACGCGGACACGGTCGCCGCGCTCCCCGCCGTCCTGGAAGAACTCGGCCGCCGCGGTCTGCGCGCGGTCACCACCACGGAGCTGCTGAACTGATGCACCGCAACCGGAACCTCACGAAGCGCGCCCTGCTCGCGGGCGCGGTACTCGCCACACTCGCCGTACTTCCGGGCTGTGACAGCGAGTCCAAGAACACCGCGCACGAGGCCGTCGGCACCCAGGCCGCCGTCAAACCGGCCCAGCCGAAGCAGGTCGACGGCCTGCCCGGCATGCCGCCCGTGCTCGACCCGACGAACCTCTACGCCGCCGACCGGCCGAACAAGCTCTCGCCGGTCGTCAAGGACTTCCCGTCCCGCGTGTACGTCCCCAACACCAACTCCAACACGGTCTCCGTGATCGACCCGAAGACGTACGAGGTCATCGAGACGATCCGGGTCGGCACCCAGCCCCAGCACGTCGTCCCCTCCTGGGACATGAAGACGCTCTGGGTCAACAACGACCGGGGCAACACCCTCACCCCCATCGACCCGAGGACCGGCAAGGCGGGCAAGACCGTCGACGTGCACGACCCGTACAACCTGTACTTCACGCCCAACGGCAAGTACGCGATCGTCATGGCCTCCCTCGACCGCGAGCTGGTCTTCCGCGACGCGCACACCATGAAGAGCGTGAAGACCGAGCCGGTCACCTGTTACGGCGTCAACCACGCCGACTTCTCCCTCGACGGCCGCTACTTCATCGTCTCCTGCGAGTTCAGCGGCGAGCTGCTGAAGGTCGACACCGAGCGGATGAAGGTGGTCGCCCAGGAGAAGCTGCCCTTCCGCGGCGCGATGCCGCAGGATGTCAAGATCTCCCCCGACGGCAAGCGGTTCTACATCGCCGACATGGTGGCCAACGGCGTGTGGATCCTCGACGGGGACAAGTTCACGAGGCCGTCCTTCCTCCCGACCGGCAAGGGCTGCCACGGGCTGTACGTCAGCCGCGACTCGCGCGAGATGTACATCTCCAACCGGGGCGAGGGCACCATCTCCGTCTTCGACTTCACCCAGAACAGGCTGACCAAGAAGTGGCGTCTGCCGCACGGCGGCAGCCCCGACATGGGCGGCGTCTCGGCCGACGGCAAGGTCCTGTGGCTGTCGGGTCGCTACAACTCCGAGGTGTACGCCATCGACACCCGCACCGGCGCCCAACTGGCGCGCATCCCGGTCGGCAGCGGCCCCCACGGCCTGGCCGTCTACCCCCAGCCGGGCCGCTACTCGCTCGGCCACACCGGTATCTTCCGCTGATCCAGACATGGTTGACCCGGAGGCGGTGACACGCCGCCGTACGGGTGAAGATCCCCGGCCCGCCGCCGCAGAACCGAGATCGTGCTCCCCGTGATCACAACTCGCCTGCGGCGTCGGGCCGCCGCCGTCGTCGTCTCCCTCTCGGCCGTCTTCGCGACCTGCGCCGCGACGCTCCCCGCGACCCCGGCCGCCCCGCTCGCCAAGGCCTCCGCGCCCATCTGTCCCCGGTTCGACGACCCGGTCAAGGCCGCCGCCGACCACCGTGTGCAGGTCGAGCGCATCACCCCCGAGCCGGTCTGGCGCAAGACCTGCGGCACGCTGTACCGCAGCGACAGCCGCGGCCCCGCCACCGTCTTCGAGCAGGGCTTCCATCCCAAGGACGTCATCGACGGGCAGTACGACATCGAGCAGTACGTCCTGGTCAACCAGCCCTCGCCGTACGTGTCGACGACGTACGACCACGACCTGTACAAGACCTGGTACAAGTCGGGCTTCAACTACTACATCGACGCGCCCGGCGGCGTCGACGTCAACAAGACGATCGGTGACACCCACAAGTGGGCCGACCAGGTCGAGGTCGCCTTCCCCGGCGGTATCGCGCGCCAGTACATCATCGGCGTCTGCCCGGTCGACAAGAAGACCAAGACCGAGATCATGAGCGACTGCGAGAGCAACCCGTACTACGAGCCCTGGCACTGACGCCTACCCGGCGATGAGCAGCGCCTCCGAGCCCACGGGACGGTAACCGGCTGCCTGGAACGCCCGCATGCTGCGGGCGTTCCCCGGCGCGACCTGGGCCCACAGCGGCTCCGTGGCGAGCTGCCGGGCCGCCGTCACCAGGGCCCGGCCCAGCCCTCGGTGCCGTACTCCTTCGTCCACCTCGACGGAGACCTCCAGCCGTCCCGCTATCCCGCGCCCCATCACCAGCACACCGCCCTCCGTCGTGCACGCGCGCACGTCGGCACGGCGCCTACGGGCGTACACGATCCGCGGATGTTCGCCGTCCGTGATCTCCTTCAGCGGGAGCGGTGGCTCGCCCGGCAGGGGAGAGCCCACGAGCATCGCGTCGATCGTCTCGGACGTACGCCCCGTCCGATCGAGGAAGGCCGCCAGGAACCGTGGGTTCATCGGCGCGGCGAGGGCGTCGCACGGCACGGCGGCCAGCGTGTCGTGCACCCACCGCGGATCCTCGTCCGTGAAGACCACCGCGTGCGCGGTGAAGGCGAGCACACCCGCGTCCCGGTGGGAGGCCTGCGCCACGACGGTCGTACGACCGTCCGCCGGTGGGAAGACACCCCGTGCGGCCGCGTCGAGAATGTCCTGAAGAGTCTCCATCACCGCGCTCCTTGAGTCTCCACCCACTGGAAGGCCCAGACTCGCAGACATGATCGACGACGGCACCGGACTTCTCACCATCGGCGAGCTGGCCCGGGCCACCGGACTGACCGTGCGCACCATCCGCTACTGGTCGGACGAGGGCGCCCTGCCCCCGGTGGCCCGCTCCTCGGGCGGCTACCGGCTGTACGACGCCGCGTCCGTGGCCCGCCTCGAACTGATCCGCACCCTGCGCGAACTGGGCCTCGGTCTGGACGCCGTACGCCGGGTGCTGGCCGGCGAGACGACGGTCGCGGAGGTGGCCGCCGCTCATGTGACGGCGCTGGACGCGCAGATCAGGTCACTGAAGGTGACGAGGGCGGTGCTGTCGTCCGTGGCGCGACGCGGTTCGACCGCGGAGGAGATGACGCTCATGAACAAACTGGCACGGCTGTCGGCCGCCGAACGGAAACGGATCATGGAGGAGTTCGTGGAGGAGTTGTTCCACGGGCTCGACTCCGTGGATCCGGCCATCGAGGAGCGGATGCGCTCCATCGCGGTGGACCTGCCCGAGGAGCCGACCCCCGAGCAGGTGGACGCCTGGGTGGAGCTGGCGGAGATGGTCCAGGATCCGGAGTTCCGGGCGCAGATGCGCAAGGTGGTCGAGTTCAACGCGGCCGACCAGGACCACGCCGCGGCCGCCGGGCGATCCGTGTGGTTCCCCATGCGCATGCTCCAGCTGGGGACCGAGGCCCGCGCCCGGGGAATCTCCCCCGAGTCGCCCGAGGCGGAGGCGATCCTGCGGGAGGTACTGGGGGACGGCGACCTGGCCGCCGTACTCGAACGCATGGAGTCGGCGTCCAACGAGCGGCTCGCCCGGTACCGGGAGTTGGTGTCCACGGTGAAGGGCGCGGGGACCCCGTCCGCGCACCGTGCGGAGTTCGGCTGGGTGGTCGCCGCACTGAGGGCCGGCGCAGGCCGTTAATCTGACCTCCGTCAACACAGCTGTAATGCACTACGAAGGGGCGGATCGGTGGCGGACATCGAGGAAGCACGCAAGCAGTTCGAGCGGATCGATACGGACGGTGACGGTTTCATCACCGCGGCCGAGTTCAAGAGCGCCCTCGCCCAGGGCGGCGACTGGAACGTCACCGACTCGGTGGCGGAGGCCATCATCGCCACCCGCGACCTCAACGGGGACAAGGTCCTCTCGTTCGACGAGTTCTGGACCCACCTGAACAAGTGACCCGGGCCCTGAACAGGTGACCCGGGCACAGGGGCGCCCGCCGAACATCCGGCGGGCGCCCCTTCGTCATGCCGGCCTTCGGATGCGTACGCTCCAGCGGCCGTCCCGCCGCTCCAGGGTCAGCGGCAGGTCGAAGCACTTGCCGACCTGATCGCCGGTCAGGACGGCCTCGACAGGTCCCCGGGCGAGTCCGCGGCCCTCCCGCAGGAGAAGCGCGTGCGTGGTGCCCGGGCGAGTCCGCGGCCCTCCCGCAGGAGAAGCGCGTGCGTGGTGCCCGGCGGCAGCTCCTCCAGGTAGTGGGTCACCAGGACCGTCGCCAGGAGCGGGTGTGCGCGGCGGAGGGTGTCCAGCGCGTCGAGCAGGTGCTCGCGGCCCGGCAGGTCCAGCCCCGTCGCCGGTTCGTCGAGGAGCAGCAGCCGGGGGTCGGGCGTCAGGGCCCGGGCGATCAGGGTGCGGCCGCGCTCCCCCTGGGAGAGCGTCGGCCGGCGTGCTTCGCGGCGGCCCGTGAGCCCCAGGGTCCGGACGAGCCGGTCGGCACGCTCGCCGGGGCGGGGCTGGTGCGGCCCGGGCAGGGCTCCGGTGTCTTCGTCATCGCGACCGAGCCCGTCGAGGACTGGCCCACCCGGCTGCGCCGCGCCGCGGTGACGGACGTCTACGAGGTGCGGATCCTGGTGGAGGTGCAGGCGGTCCGACTCGCCGCCGCCCGCCGCACACCGGAGGACGTCACCGCGCTGGACACCGCGCTGGCCGGTCGCCGCGCCGCGTCCGCCGGGGACGACGCGGCCTTCGTCGACGCCGACATCGCGCTGCACGCGGCCGTGGTCGCAGCCGCGCACAACCCCGTACTCGCCGACCTCTTCAGGGAGTTCGTGCCCGCACTGCGGGAGGGCCTGATCGAGATGCTGGATCTGGCGGGGATGCGGGAGCACGACCCCAACACGGGCGACGACGCCCACGCGGCGCTGGTACGGGCCGTCGCGGACGGGGACGCGGAGACGGCGGGGACGGTGCTCCGAGGGGAGCTGGAGGAGACGCTCGCCCTGTTGCGGCGGCCCTGAGAGGCCTGCTTGCGGTATTGGCCTGACGGCGCCCCGGGCCTCGGCGCGGGCGGCGGGCACCCGAATGCCGTACGTCCCGGAATAGGTGGGCTTGCACCGGGGTTGGCGATCTCCGTCAGTCCAGTGGCGTCAATCCCGGAAGGGCCTGTCCATCATGAAGATCGGCATCATCGGCGCGGGCAACATCGGCGGCAACCTCACCCGGCGGCTCACCGCCCTCGGACACGACGTCTCCGTCGCGAACTCCCGCGGTCCTGGGACCCTCACCGCGCTCGCCGAGGAGACCGGTGCGACCCCCGTCAAGGTCGAGGACGCGGCGCGCGGCGCCGAGGTCGTCGTCGTCACGGTTCCCCTGAAGGCGGTTCCGAACCTGCCGGACGGGCTCTTTGACCAAGCCGCGCAGGGCGTCGCCGTCATCGACACCGGCAACTACTACCCCCAGCAGCGCGACGGCAGGATCGCAGCGATCGAGGACGAGGGTCTGACCGAGAGCGGCTGGACGGCCCGGCAGATCGGCCACACCGTCGTCAAGGCGTTCAACGGCACGTACGCCCAGGACATCCTGGACCGGCACCGCCCGGCCGGCGCCCCCGACCGACTGGCACTGCCGGTGGCCGGTGACGACGAGGCCGCCAAGCGGGTCGTACGTGAGCTCATCGACGAACTCGGCTTCGACACGGTCGACACGGGCGGCCTCGACGACTCCTGGCGCCAGCAGCCCGGCACCCCGGTCTACGGCCTTCAGGAGGGCGTGGAGGAGGTCACCGAGGCCCTGGCCCAGGCGCCCCGGGAGCGCTCCGCGGACTTCCGCGCCTGACGTCACACGATCCGCAGCGGAAGGTGCGGCCCGACCGGCAACTCGACCTTGACAGGGTCCCCGGGCCGCACCACACCGCCTTCCCGCACGACGCTCATGACCCCCGACTTGTAGACGACGCCACCGCCGTCCTCGTCCCTCCCGACGACCTGCTTGAGCAGCCCCTTCCGGAAGTCGTCGATCTGCGAGCAGGGATTGCGCAGGCCGGTGATCTCCACGACGGCCGCGTCCCCGAGACGCAGCAGCGTGCCCACCGGCAGCCCCAGCAGATCGACACCCCGGGTGGTGACGTTCTCCCCGAGCTCCCCGGGAGCGACGGTGAAGCCGCTCTCGCGCAGCTCGTCGAACAGCTCCTCGTGCATGAGGTGCACCTGCCGCAGATTCACCTGCGACGGGTCCTTCGCCATCCGGAACCGGTGCTTCACGGTGGCACCCGCGTGCACATCACCCTCCACCCCGAGCCCGGCGAGCAGCGTGATGCTCTCCCGGTTCGGCTTGGTGAACGAATACGTCCCGTTACTGCTGACCGCGGTGACCGTCCCACCCATGTGCGAGAGCTCCCCTCTCTCCTGCGACTTCCGCCGAGCCGCAGGTCAGAGCCTACGCGTCAGGAGAGCTCATGGGGCAGCCGGATCTCTCCCACCCCGGCTTCCGGGCCGGATCCGGCGGCCCTTCAGCCCCCCGTCGCCCACTCCTTCAGCGCGGCCTTGCTGCCGAAGTTCGCGACGTCCCTGTCCAGGGGCTCGTCGGTGTACTGGTGGAATCGCCACGAGGCCTTGATGCGGGGCTTGCCCGCGGTCACGTAGTCGGCGATCCACAGGCCGTCTCCGGCGTACGAGGTGGTGTCGACGGTGAGCCAGTAGTTGCGGTTGGTGTAGAGGAGGACCCGGTGGTTCGGCCGAAGCTCCTTCACCATCCGGATGAAACGGTCCTTCTCGGCGTTGCTCGCGTGCGTGCCGTCACCGGTGGCCTCCCAGTCGACGGCGAGCAGGTCCCCGGCCTTCTCGGGAGCCTTGCCGACGAAGTACTCGGCCTGCGCGGTGATGTCGCCGGGCCACAGGAAGTGGTAGAACCCGACCACGCATCCGGCGTCCCGGGCCGTCTTCACCTGAGCGGTGAGTCTCGGATTGACGTACGTATGTCCCTCCGTCGCCTTGACGAAGACGAAGGAGAGACCGTCGGTGGAGAAAGAGGACGACTGATAGGCGCTTACGTCGATGCCGCGCAGCATGGGCGACTCCTCCGTGCGTGGGGGGATGTACACGTACCGTCCTGCCTGATACGTGCGGGGGGCCTACTTCTTTTCAAATTCCCCCACTTCCCCCACCACACCCTCGAACACCGGCCCGGACACGGAACCTCCGCCCCCGCCGCCGAGGGAACCCGCGGCCCGGCTCGGCACTCGATGATGTCGACCGCCGGCCCGCCCTGAGCCGTCTCCTTGTACGTGACGGACATGCCGGCTGTTTTTGATCATGGAATTGACCTGTGGATTTGACGCAGGTAGGCCCGGCTTGCGTCAGGCCGGGGACTCCTCGGGGCTTTTTTTGCCAGGGGGCCTACAAGCTGTCCGATGGTGTGTGACGCCTCCGTGGGAGCCGGATCTTTGGCTTCCGCGCGCGCATTCGGTCGTTTCGGTGTGCTCGGACGGCGCTTCGTCTTCCGGGCCACCTGCCGGACGGGACCCTGCGCCTGTTCTCGATGGCTGGGGGCTGATGACCGGGGTCATCCCGATGTGGGCCGCTCCGCGATGCCTCGGGAGTATGCGTAGCGGACCGCGGCGGCTCTGTCCCGGCTTCCGGTCTTGGCGAAGATGCGGTTGATGTGCGTTTTCACAGTGGCTTCTGTGACAAACAAGGTTTGCGCGATCTCCCGGTTGGTTTGCCCCTGCACGATCAGCCGCAGCACGTCGGTCTCGCGCGCGGTCAGGCCGTTGGGGTCCGGCGATACCAGTGGGACACCGGCGGCCGCGGCCAGCAGCCGGGTCTGCACGGCCGGGTCGAGGATGGCCTGGCCTGCGGCAGCGGCCGCCACGGCGCGGCCGATCTCGGCCTGGGTGGCGTCCTTGGTCAAAAAGCCCAGCGCCCCGGCTTGCAGGGCGTGAAGGATCGACGCGTCATCGTCGTAGGTGGTCAAGATGACTACCTGCACATCCGGATGGTCGGCGCGGATCGCCCTGGTGGCCTCGATTCCATCGCGGCGCGGCATGTGCAGATCCATCAACACCACCTGCGGCGCGTGCCGGGCAACCGCTTCGATCGCCGCGTCGCCGTCGCCGACCTGGGCCACCACCCGGATGCCGGGCAGCAAGCCGAGCAGGAGACCCAAACCCTCGCGGACAGCGGTCTGATCATCGACGATCACGATCCGGATCGGCGCCTCTGCGCTCTGGACACTCATGACGGAATCCTCGCCGTAAGCTGCCAGCCGCCGTCCAACGGGCCCGCGCTGAGCTGCCCGCCGGCCAGTTCGGCGCGCTCGCGCAACCCGGTCAGGCCGAAGCCGGCGCCGGTATCGGCCAGCGGCGCCGCCGCGTGGGATGCCGGATTGGTCACCGTGAGTCTCGTCTCGGTGTCTTGATATTCCAGGGTCATCGACACCGGCGCGTCCGGCGCGTGTTTACGGACGTTGGTCAACGCTTCCTGAGCCGTACGCAAAAGCGCCAGCCCGGCTTGCGCGGGCAGCGTCTTGACGTTGCCTGTGACCGCCAGGGTCGCGGCCGCGCCGTCGGCGTCCTGATAGTCCTCGGCCAACGTGGCCAGCAGTGCCGGTAGTTGCACAGCGTCCTCATGGTCCTCACGCAAGGCGTGGATGGCGCGCCTGGTCTCGATCAGCCCTTCACGCGCAAGACTGCTTGCCCGCCTGACGCAGGTGGATGCCGTCGCAAGATCCGGATGCTTCGGCAGACCATCACCGTCAAGCAGCGCCGACGCGGCCTGCAACTGCACTGATAACGAAGCCATCGAATGCGCGAGCACATCGTGGATCTCCCGGGCGATCCGCGCACGCTCGGCCAACGCAGCCACCCTTGACTCCTCTACGGACAACCTCGCAGTCTGCGCAAGCAACTGCTCGGCCTGTCGAGCGCGCGCGGAGTACTCGTCGCGGACAAGCCCAGCGAAGAAGAACCAGCAGTACAGCAACAGACTGACGGCGAGCTTGGCCGTGCTGCCGCCGACGGCAAGCTGCCCGCACGACGTGCCCAGGCAGGCGACCGCTGTGACACCGAGGGCCGCTGTCAGCTCCAGCAGGTAGCCGGCCATGAACCCGGCCAGGCAGCCGAACACCAGGCTGACGCCGTGGTGTTGCAGTGAGGCAAGCAGGCCGCCGCCCGCCGCCAGACCGCCGAGCGCCAGCGTCAGGACGCGTCGGTCGAGCAACTCGGCGAAGACGCACAACGCCCAGCACAGCGCGGCGACCGACAGCGCCAACGCGATGACGAGTCCACGGCCCTCGGCCGCGGGAGCCGGACGCCCGGTGAGGCTCTCCGCTATGACCAGGACGAGGCCGAGGGCGCGCACAGCCCGCAAGGGCCAGGCGAACCACGCGGGTCGTGGGGCTGAGGCGGACATTCAAGCTCCTTCGGGGTGCTGCGCTCTCTTTCCAGGGATCTTTCCATCACTTTGAAATCCAGTACGCCGCGCCGGAAATTTCAGCGGTAGTACCCAAGTGGCCGCAAACCCGGGGCAGTCCGGGGTCTCTGTTCGAAGTGGAGCGATTCACTGGGATTCCTCGGTGCGCGCGGCGTCGGTGCGCGGATTGACGGCCGGGTGGAGACCGGGTGGAGACCGGGTGGAACCGTCTGCCTCCACCCGGTCTCCACCCGGCGTCAATCCGCAGGCTGACGCATCGACGGCGCCGCGATTCCTAGCCTTGAGGATGTCGGAACCACCGGAGCGACACAAGGAGATGCTCATGGGCGCCAGCGTTTGGATCGTCAACCTCGCGGTGCTGATTGCGGTGCTCGAGGCCGACCTGGGTCATCGCAAGATCACCTGGTTCCGGATCGCCAGGCCGCTGCTGCTGTCCGCTGTGATCATTCCCGTGTACATCAAACACGCCTCGTCCAGTGGTTCCGGACTCGCCATCGAGGTGGCGGGCGCCGCGGTGGGCATCCTGTTCGGGCTCACGGCGGGCGTCGTGATGAAGGTGCACCGCAACCCGGCGACCGGGCGGGCGGTCTCCTTCGCCGGCATGGGCTACGCCGCCCTGTGGATCACGGCGATCGGCGCCCGGCTCTTCTTTGTCTACGGGGCGAACCACATCTTCGACCGGCAACTCGGCCACTGGCTCGTGAACCAGCACATCAGCTCCGACGCACTGACCGACGGCCTGATCTTCATGGCTGTGACGATGACCCTCTCGCGCACGGCGACTCTGGTCGGCAGGGCTGTGACGGCCAAACCGGCAGCCGTGGCGCCGGCCGGTTCGCTGGCAGCCGCAAGTTGACAACTGCCTGGCGAAGCAGCCCTGTTGGAACCGGTTCCGGCTCAGGCGACACATGCGGCAGATCTGAAGTCCCCGTCGGCCTTACTCGCTGACGGGGACTTCTCGTGCAGACCCCTCTCGTGATCGACGGTGTGGCGTGGGGAGCCGATGCCCCCCTGGCAGCGGGAATTGATCTTGGTGTCGCCTCGACCGGGCCTCGATCACGGCCGTAGGGCGACCCGCTGTGGAGGTCTCGTCACCGTGCGTCTCCCGATCGGGCATTCGGCTGCTGCCGAAGTGAGCAGTGCGCAACCTCGCAGATGCTCGTCCGTAGCCTGCGGCGCGGGCGTTCTGAGATCCTTACAGAGAAGTCAGATCCCTAATGCAGCTATATAACGGGGTTTAGGGGATCGAGTCAGGACGGGGAGCTCGATGAGGAACTGGAATATCGCCGTGACCGCGTTCAGCGCATTGTGCCTGTGCTTCGCGGCGTCGCTGGGTGCGCATCACGCGGGAACTCCTGATCAAGCAGCAGCTGCTGTTCAGTACACTCCGACCGGAGATTCAGGGTCCGCGGCAGTCGCTTTGTGCATAACGATAACGCCGGACGATCCGGGCTGGGACTGCACCACGTAACCCGCCGAAGGCGCGCCGCGGAATTCTATGATTCGCGGCGCGCCGGTGCGCGCCATCGGTAAACGAACGGAGTGGTCTGAGGGAAGGGGACGTTCATGGAATTGCGTATTCTTGGGCCGATCGAAGCCTGGCATTCCGGCGAAGAAATACGACTGGACGGGACCAAACAACGAACATTCTTGGCTTCATTGCTGCTCGGTCAGGGACGCATCGTTCATGACGTCCGGCTGGCCGAACACCTGTGGGGAACGAATCCGCCGTCCACGCTGGACGCCCAGCTCTACACGTACGCCTCGCGACTGCGTACCTATCTGGGTGGTCACGTGCGCGTGGTGCGCCGGGCCCCGGGGTATCTGCTGCACACCGACGGCGCGTGGATCGACATCGTCGAGTTCGAAAGGCAGCGCCGTCGGGCCGACGCGGCGCGGGACGAAGGTCACTACGCGGCGGCCGCTGCGGCCTACCGTGACGCGCTGGCGCTGTGGCGAGGGCCCGCGCTCGCCGGTGGCGCCGACCCGTTGATCAGCGCCGAGGCCGCCGCCTTGGAGGAGACGCGGCTGGCGGTGCTGGAACGGCGCATCGAGGCCGAGGTCGAACTGGGCCGCGCCGTCGAACTCCTGCCGGAGCTGCGCTCGCTGGTGTCCTGCCATCCCCTGCACGAAGGATTTCGAGCCTCGCTCATGACCGCCCTCTATGGGGCGAACCGTCAGTCGGAGGCCCTGCTCGAGTACGACAAGATGCGCCGCATCCTGCAAGAGGAGCTCGGTGTGTATCCGGGGCCGGGGCTCAGCAGGCTGTTTCAGGGGATTCTCGCCGGCGAACTGCCCGAGAAGGTCGCCTGAGGTGAGCCTTGCCGTGATGCTCGTCGACGATCACGCGATCGTCCGCGAGGGGTTCAAGCACGTACTGCAGGCGCAGGACGGCATCGACGTAGTGGTCGCGGCGGACCGCTCCCCGCAGACGCATCTGCTGGCCCGTCGGCACGAGCCGGACGTCATCCTCGTCGACACCCGCATGGACGCCGGCAGCGGCCAGGCCTTCCTGGACCGGCTTCAGACCTCGGTCCGCGCAGAGCGAACCAGGATCGCGTTGTTGACCGACACGGCCGACGACGCGGAGTTGTTCCGGGCGTTGCGCGCCGGGATCAGCGGAGTCCTGCTCAAGGACATGTCGGCGCCGGAGCTGGTCCACGCCGTCCGGTCGATCGCCCGCGGGCATGCGGTGATCGGCCCGGCGCTGACGCGTCGGCTCATCGACCGCTTCGAGATCTTCCTGCCGCCCGAGGACGCCTTCAGTTACACCGTCAGCGTGCTCACGGAGCGGGAGCGTGACGTGCTGACCGCCATCGGCAACGGCGGCTCCAATCAGCAGATCGCGCGTGATCTGCATCTGACGACCGCCACGGTGAAGTCGCATGTGTCCAATGTCCTGTCCAAGCTGGGCCTGCCCAGCCGCGTGCACGCGGCACTGCTCGCCTATCGCATCGGGTTGGTGCGCGGACACGGCGCCCCGGAACGTCACACGGCTTCCACGACGGTCCACACGTTCAACGTGACCAGTGCGCAGGACAGCGCCGTCGCCACCGCTGTCGTCCAGACGCCGGCCCGGCGTCCGCCCATCACGTCCTCGCGGCGCGCCAGCCAGATCAACGGCGCCAGGCCGAACGGGACGCCGAACGAGAGCACGATCTGAGACAACAGCAGCGCCCGGGTGGGACTGACCCCGGCACTCAGCAGAATCAGCGACGGCACGAGTGTCACCAGCCGACGTACCGTCACGGGAGGTGAACGCCGCAGGAAGCCGCGCATCACCTCCTGGCCCGCGTAGACGCCGACTCCGGTCGAGGCGAGTCCGGCCACGAGCAGCGCCAAGGCCACGATCAGCGCGGCCGCGGGGCTCTCCGCCGCCAGGATGTGATGCGTCTGCTCCATCGTCACCGAGGCACCGGCGCGTCCGTGCAGTACCCCGGCGAAGATGGCGAGCATCGCGAGGTTGACGATGCCGGCGACGGTCATCGCGGTCATCACGTTCAGCCGGTGCGCCCTGACCCCCGCGTCGACGTCGACGCGGGGCGTCTGCGCGGCCAACGCCGAGTGCAGATAGATCACATGCGGCATGATCGTCGCACCGACCAGGCCGGCCGTCAGAGCGGCGCCGTCGCCGGCGGGCAGCTGTGGAGCGAGTCCGGCCGCGATCCCGTGAACCGACGGACGCACGACGGCGACAACGGCGGCGAAGCAGACGAACACCGTCGTCAGCGCCGCGGCCATCACGCGTTCCACCCCGCGTCGGCCGCCTGGGGTCGCGGCCATGATCAGGAAGCCGACCGCGCCGGCGAGCAGCCCGCCGGCGAGCAGCGGCATACCGGTGAGAAGGCTCAGGGCGGTAGCCGTGCCGGCGATCTCGGCCAAGTCGGTGGCAGCGCACACCAATTCGGCCTGCAGCCACAGCGGCCGCACCGCGGCCGGCCGTAGCCGCTCCCGGCAGAGCTCGGCCAGACCCGCGCCGCTGACGGCCCCGACCTTGGCCGCAAGATACTGCACGAACGCCGCGGCGATGCTCGCGGTGAGCGCCGCCCACATCAGTGCGTATCCGGCCCCGGCCCCGGCAGCGGCGCTCGCCGCGAAGTTGCCCGGATCCACGTAGGCCATGCCGGCTACCGCGGCCGGGCCGACGATCGGCGCCACCCTCCCGACCGCGGGCTGCACGAGGCGTGCGGAGCGGCCGGGAGGGCGCGGCGGATTGAGTAGGCGAGTCACCTCGCTGCGGCGACCAGATCGATGATGTCGCCGACCGTGCGCAGGTCCTTGATCTTGTCGTCGGAGACAGACACCTGCAGCTCGTCCTGGATCGTCACGGCAAGCTCCATCATCGTCAGCGAGTCGATCCCCAAGTCCTCGACGAGTCCTCGCTCCGGCGTGAGCTCGGCCGCCGGGATCGCGGCGATCAACTCGAAGATCTCCGCCACCTTCGTCGTGGCCTCCT
This sequence comes from Streptomyces sp. NPDC007095, assembly GCF_040634475.1. Lineage (NCBI taxonomy): Bacteria > Bacillati > Actinomycetota > Actinomycetes > Kitasatosporales > Streptomycetaceae > Streptomyces > Streptomyces sp. NPDC007095. The sequence goes on along the minus strand of NZ_JBEYFS010000072.1, from coordinate 6,211 downwards.
GCCTGGTCAGGGGCTTGGCCTGCTCGGCGGGCATGGTCATGATGTCCTCCTTGTGGTTGGGCCGGCGGCACGGTCCCTCGCGTTCGCCGCCTCGATCTGTTCGGTCTGCCGGGCAGCCGCCCGGTCCAACTCGGCCATGAACCCGCCGAGCTGCTCCTGTGCGGCGGCGGCCTGTGCGTCGAGACCGCCCGTGTCCAGGACTTTCAGGTACCGCAGCAACGGCGAGGCGACCTCGTCGTGGTGGGTACGCAGATTGAAGATCCCTGCTCTGGCCACGGTCAGGCTGCGCCGGGCGAAGCCGGGAATGCCGCGTCCTGGCATGGCGAATTCGCGCAGGATCCGTTCCACGGCGATCACCGTCGCCGACGGGTCGAGCTTCAGCGCGGTCTCCACCAGGGTGCGGTAGAACACCATGTGCAGGTTCTCGTCGACGGCGATCCGGGCCAGCAGCCGGTCGGCGACCGGATCGCCGCAGGCGCGGCCGGCGTTGCGGTGCGCGACGCGGGTGGCCAGCTCCTGGAAGGTGACGTAGACGACGGAGCTCAGCGGATCGTCGCCGCGGCCCGGGTAGCCGATCTCGACCGCGGCCATCCGGGTGCGCTCCAGGCCGATCGGATCAACGCCCCGGGTCACCAGCAGATAGTCGCGCAGCGCCTGCCCGTGCCTGCCTTCCTCCGCGGTCCATCGGTGCACCCAGGTGCCCCAAGGTCCATCGAGGCCGAACCGCTCGGCGATGATGTGGTGGTAGGAGGGCAGATTGTCCTCGGTCAGCAGATTGATCTCCAACGCCGCCTGCGCCTCGGGTGAAAGGCGCGACTGGCCCGGCTCCCATGGCTCGGCGTCGAAGTCACGCCCCGCGGACCAGGGCACGTATTCGTGGGGAAACCACTCTTTGGCGGTCGCCAGGTGGCGGTTGAGGTTCTGCTCGACCACCGGCTCGAGCTCGGCGAGCAAATCGAGTTCTGTCACGGGTGCTTCCCTTTTCGTTGTTCGCCGATTCACGGTTTGACGAAGGCGAGCACGACGTTGTGACCGCCGAACCCGAACGAATTGGACAGCGCGGCGTCGACCCGGGTGTGCAGCGCCGTGGTGACCACGTCGAGCTTGATCTGCGGGTCCTGACGGTGCAGGTTGCGGGTCGGCGGGAGCACGTCGTCGCGGACTGACAGCGCGGTGAAGACCGCCTCGACGGCGCCGGAGCCCCCGATCATGTGCCCGGTGCCCGCCTTGGTCGCGCTGACCAGGACATGGCCGCCAACTCCGTCCAGGAGCGCGCTCGCCTCGGCGGCGTCGCCGGCCGAGGTGCCGGTGGCATGCGCGTTGACGTGCACCACGTCGGCGGCGCGCAACCGCGCTGCTTCCATGGCGTCGCGCAGTGCCCTGATCTGACCGGCCGGGTCCGGCGCGGTCATGTCCCGCCCGTCGGAGGTGAGCCCGGCGCCGGCGAGCCGGGCGTGCACCCGTGCGCCGCGCGCCCGGGCGTGCTCCTCCGTCTCCAGCAGCATGGCACCGGCACCCTCCGCGAGTACGAAGCCGTCCCGATCGGAGTCGAACGGGCGCAAGGCGCCCTCCGGGTCGTCGATCCGCCGGGACAGGGCCCGCATCTGATCGAAGGCGGTCAGGCCGAGCCGGTGAATGAAGGCGTCGGACCCGCCGGCGAGCACCGCGTCGGCGCGGCCGGACCTGATCAGCGCGAGACCGGTGGCGATCGCCTCGGCACCGGAGGCGCACGCGCTCACCGGGGTGTGGACACCGGCGCGCGCGGTCAGCTCGATACCGATCGTCGCCGCCGCGCCGCTGGCCATCTGCATCGGCACGGAGAACGGGCTGACCGACTGCGGTCCGCGGCTGCTGATCACCGCGTCATGGCCGAGCACGGTCAGCGGTCCGCCGATTCCGGTGCCCATGACGACGGCGAGACGGAACGGATCGACCTGCGGGGACCCGGCGCTCGCCCACGCCTCGCGCGCGGCGATCAGCGCGAGCTGTTGGCTGCGGTCCAGTCTGCGGACCTTCACCCGTTCCAGGACCTCGGCGGGTTCCACCTTCACCCGGGCCGCAATCGGCACGGCCAGCTCCTGGGCCCACGGCTCAGCCAGCCGTGCGGCGCCGCACTCGCCGGCCAGCAGCGCCCGCCAAGTGCTGGGCACGTCGCCGCCGAGGGGAGTGGTCATGCCGAGACCGGTGATCACGACCTGCTGTTCTTCGCTCCTCGTCACGCGGCGACGGTAACGACGCGACGGTGCGGGCCGGCACCGGCGATCGGGCGGGATTCCCCCCTACCAAAGGAGGAGATCGAAGCCGCCAGGAGGCGGTTGTGACGGCGCCGCGAACACCAGGAGGCTGAGGACACATCTGGTGTCAAAGGAGCGCAGGGTATGCGATTGGAATCCGGGCGATGGCCGACCCTGGTCGACATGTGCGCGTCGAGAGCCGCCGAGGATCCCGATCGCGTGTACTTCACCTATCTTCCCGACGGGCGCACCGTCGGTGCGTCGCTGACCGCCGAGGCGGTGGACCGCGGCGCCAGGGCGCTGGCGGTGCTGCTGTTGCGGCATGCCGATCCCGGCGATCGGGTGCTGCTGGCCTATCCGGCCGGCCTCGAGTTCATCGTCGGATTCTTCGGCTGCCTGTACGCCGGCATGATCGCCGTACCGATACCGCCGGTCGAGATCGGCCGCACCGGACCGAAGACCGACAAGGTGGACGCGGTCTGCGGCAGCGCCGAGCCCAGGGTGTTCCTGACCACGCAGTCCGCGCTGACGCGGCTGGACGGGGGCCGGGCCGTCGCGTCGCTGGCCGACGTGGTCTGCCTCGCCTCGGACACGGTTCTCAGCGAAGGCGCACGGGAGCTGGCGGAAAAGTGGAGCCCTCCGGAGATCGAGCCGGGCTCGGTCGCGTATCTGCAGTACTCGTCCGGGTCGACGGGTGTTCCCAAGGGCGTGACCCTCACCCATCGCAACGTGTTGCACAACCTGGAACTCATCCGGGCCAACGCCTATCGAGGCGAGTTGCGCGACGGTGAACGCCCCGCGCCCAACGTGCTGTTCCTCCCCTTCTTTCATGACATGGGCCTGGTCAACGGAGTTCTGTCGCCGCTGTACCGCGATTACGAGGCCGTGCACATGTCGCCGATGGCCTTCGTGCAGCGTCCCGTCAGCTGGTTGCGCGCCGTTTCGGACCGGGGCAAGGCGGTGAGTGTCGCGCCGAACTTCGCCTACGAGCTCGCGGTGCGCCGGGTTCCCGAGGAGCAGGTCGCCGAACTCGACCTTTCCGGCTGGGAGTTGGCGGGCGTCGGCGCGGAGCCGGTGCGGCCGGAGACTCTCGAGGCGTTCAGCGCCAAATTCGCCGCCGCCGGATTCCGGAGCTCCGCGTTCTTTCCCTGCTACGGGTTGGCCGAGTCGACGGTGATGGTCAGCGGCGGTCCCGCACTGCGCGACCCGGTCATCGCCCGCTTCGACGCCGAGCGACTGGCGGCGGGCCGGGTGGTTCCGGTCGCCGGCGGCCGCGGCGTCGCCGGCGTCCAGGCGCTGGTGGGGTGCGGGCAGATTCAGGACACTCTGTGCCTGCGCATCGTCGCTCCGCTGACCCGCCGCGTGTGCGCCGCGGACGAGGTCGGTGAGATCTACATCGCCGGACCCAGCGTCAGCGGGGGCTACTGGAACGCGCCGCAGCAGACCGCCGAGACGTTCGGGATCGAACTGGCCGAAGCGCCCGGGCTCCGCTTCCTGGCCACCGGCGACCTCGGGTTCGTCCACGACGGCCAGGTGTTCGTCACCGGCCGGCGCAAGGACGCGATCATCCTCAACGGACTCAACTACTACCCGCACGACATCGAGGCCGCGGTACACGGAGCCCATCCGGCGTTGCGCGAGGACCGGTGCTGTGCCTTCTCGGTCGACGACGGCAGCCGGGAGCGGCTGGTCGTGCTGACGGAAGTGCAGCGCCGGCACCAGGTGGTGCGGGAGCCGCGGACCGCGCAGGACTCGGTGCGTCAGCCCGTGGACGCGGCCGAGGTCGAGACGGCGGTCGCCGCCGCCGTCGCGTCCGCGCAGGGAGTGCGCGTGGACGAGGTGGTGCTGCTGGCGGCCGGTTCCCTGCCCTACACCAGCAGCGCAAAGATCAAGCGCGCCGAATGCCGGAGTCGATATCTCGCCAAGCAGCTGGACCTCGTCTGAGCGAGGCCGGCGCCTCGGAAAGGAACGCATTATGACGAACGAAACCGACTCACCAGCCCGGCGCACTGGTTACGCATCGTTGAAGGCGGGCGGCATCGACTGGGACATGCTGCCGATGCGGCTGTTCGCGAAGGGCAACCGCAAGTTCTGGAATCCGGCGGACCTCGACTTCGCACGCGACGCCGAGGATTTCGCCGGACTGTCCCGGCAGGCCCAGGAGGCCGTGGCGGTCATGTGCGCCCAGTTCGTCGCGGGCGAGGAGGCGGTCACCCGGGACATCCAGCCGTTCATGTCCGCCGTCGCGTCCGAGGGACGGCTGGGTGACGAGATGTACCTGTCGCAGTTCTGCTTCGAGGAGGCCAAGCACGTCGAGGTCTTCCGCCGTTGGATGGACGCCGTGGGGCTGCGCGACGATCTCAACGAGCTGGTGACCGGCAACCCCGGCTACCAGGAGATCTTTGGCATCGCGCTGCCGGAGGCGCTGGAGAAGCTGCATCACGATCCGAGCCCGGCCAACCAGGTGCGGGCCTCGATCACGTACAACCACCTCGTCGAGGGCACGCTCGCGCTCACCGGCTACTACACCTGGAATCGGTTCTGCACCGGACTCGGGATCTTCCCGGGCATGCGCCGGATCGTGGAGCTGATCGGCGACGACGAGCGGCGGCACATGGCATGGGGCACCTACACCTGCCGCCGCCACGTCGCCGCCGATCCGGAGAACTGGAACGTCGCCCAGAGCACCATGCGGGAGCTGATACCGCATGCGCTGCGGCAGATCGACTTCGCCGCCAAGTCCTATCCTGCGGACCTGTTCGACATCGAGGTCAAGGAGATCCTGCTGTACGCGAGCAGCCGTCCGCGCCGACGGCTGCGGGCGATCTCGTCGGCGCTGAACGAGTCCGCGGGCGAGGTGGAGCGGGACGTGGTGGCAGAACGGCTCGAGGAAGAGTTCGCCGACGAGGACCGCCGCAAGGCGGGTACGCCGCGGTGAACGAGGCGTACGACTACATCGTCGTCGGCGCCGGGGCGGCGGGCGCGCCGCTGGCCGCCCGGCTCGGCGAGGACCCGGGCACGACCGTGCTGGTGCTCGAGGCAGGACCGGCCGACAACCTGCCCTCGATCGCGGTTCCTGCCCTGTTCCCCGGCTTGTTCGGCAGCGCCGTCGACTGGGCCGACGAGACCGTTGCGCAGCTGCGGCTGGCCGGACGGCGGGTGTACTGGCCGCACGGAAAGACCCTCGGCGGCTCGTCGTCGATCAACGCGATGATGTGGGTCCCCGGCCAGCGAGCCGACTACGACCGCTGGGGCGAACTCGCCGGCCCGCAGTGGTCCTACGCGGCCGTGCGCCCCGTGCTGTCCCGGATCGGCTGCGACGACGACGCCCCGATGCGCGTCGCGGCGCTGCCGGATCCGGCCCCGGTGACCTCGGCGTTCCTGGACGCCTGCGGCAAGGCCGGAATTCCGCTTGCCACTGACGAGATCGGCTCGGCGTACGACGGCGCCCGGCACACCCTGGTGACGCAGTACGGCGGGCGACGGCGCAGTACGGCGGACGGATATCTGCGGCCCGCGGCGCACCGGCCCAACCTCGTCGTGCGCCACGGAGCCGCCGTACAGCGGGTGGAGTTCGTCGACGGCCGGGCCGAGGGGGTCCGGTATTCCGTCGACGGCCGGTCGGTCAGGGTGACGGCCCGCCGCGAGGTGATTCTGTGCGCGGGCGCCGTCGATTCGCCGAGACTGCTGATGCTGTCCGGGATCGGGCCCGCCGATCGACTGCGCGACCATGGGATCGCGTTGGTCGCCGACGCGCCGGAGGTCGGGCGCAACCTGCGCGACCACCTGGCCGCGACGCTGCTGGTCGAGGCGGCGGAGCCCGGCCCCGATCCGCGCCGTGCTCCGGCGGCGTTCGCGCAGTTCCGCGCGGCCGGCCGCGGTCGTAGTCCCCGTACAGCTCGGCCTCGCTCTGGTAGCAGAGGTACTGCAGCTTGAGGATCTGCTCTGCGTCCTGCTCGGTCGCCGCCGAGATGGTC
>NZ_JBEYFS010000071.1:0-51327 GCF_040634475.1 Streptomyces sp. NPDC007095 | reverse complement strand
CGGCCCTCGGCACGCCGGGCTGAACGGCCGGGGTCACAGGTTCAGTTCCAGCACGAGCGGGCGGTGGTCCGAGATCCCCGTCGCGGACCGCGTGTGGGTCGGTCAGCAGGTGGCGGAGGCCGGGAGGCCGCCGTACTGGTCGCCCTTGAGGTAGACGGCGCTCACATAGCCCTCGGCCAGTCGCACCCAGACGTCGTTGACGTAGCCGTTGTCGCGGATGGTCTCGCCGTGGGTCCAGCAGGAGGCGCCGCGCGGCTGCCCGGCGGCGACGTGCCCGGTGATGTCGGTGGTGGTCGAGGGTCCGGAGCGGACGTTGACGTTCACATACGGCGTGACGGCGTACGGCAGCCCCGCCGCCGCGGCCTGCGCCCCGGCCGCGCCGGTCAGCAGCAGTCCGGTGGCCAGCGCGCCGACGCCCGCCGTGGCGAACGCCTTGGTCCTCATCCTCATGGTCATGCGGTCCTTCCCCGTGGTGGAGTCCGGGCGTGTTCCCGGGCCGGGCCGTGCGGCCCGCCCGGTCACGCCCGGGCCCACCCTGCCGGGTCGGCACCCGGGGGCGGAACATCTTTCGACGACGCTCGAAACGTCCGGCCACGACAGGCCGGTAAGCGTGGGTGGCCCGCGGTTCGAAGCCGGGGCACCGTCCGCGCGGCCCCGCGGCGCGTCGGCCCTGTCGCACAATGGGGCGATGATCGACGGTACTTCGCCGACAACAACCCAACCGCCCCCCGGGCTGGTCAAGGACGACGAGCTGACCGGCCATGCCGTGGTGGCCAACAGCACCATGAACCGCGAACGCGTCCTGGCGGGCGTCAACAGCTACGCCCGCGAACTCGGCTTCTCCCCCGCCGAGTTCCTGGACGACCACGGACCCGCCCCGTCCTGGCTGGACCTGTGCAGCGGAGAGGGACTCGCCCTCCGCGAGGCGGCGCGGCGACTCCCCCAGGCCGCCATCACGGGCGTGGACCTGGTCGGCCCGCTGCTGCGGACGGCGCTGCCCGACGGCCTCGAACTCGTCACCGCGGATCTCGGCCGGTGGTCGCCGGGCCGCCGCTACGACCTCATCACCTGCGTCCACGGACTGCACTACATCGGCGACCGGCTCGCCCTGCTGGAGCGGGCCGCCTCCTGGCTCACCGGCACGGGTCTGCTGGTCGCCCATCTCGATCCCTCGACGCTGCGGCGCCCGGACGGCAGCGACGCGTCCCGCCCGGTCCTGGCGGCACTGCGGGCCGCCGGCTTCCAGTACTCGGCCCGGCACCACCGCCTCAGCCTGCGGGGCGGCCGCCCCGTCACCCTGCCCTTCGCCTACCTCGGCGCCGACCCGCTCGCCGGCCCCAACTACACCGGTCAGCCGGCCGTCGCCTCGTACTACCGCTGAGCCCCCGGCCGGCCCCGGAAACGAGGAAGAGGCCGTACCGAAATGTCCGATACAGCCTCTTGCCCGCGACTTCAAAAGTCGGGACGACAGGATTTGAACCTGCGACCCCTTGACCCCCAGTCAAGTGCGCTACCAAGCTGCGCCACGTCCCGGTGCGTTCACCCGCGGTGTTCCGCGTGATCGTGCGAACAGAACTTTACCCCACGCCGGGGGCTGCTCCGAAGGGGGCGCGGGGCGCGCGACAATCGGGGCATGAACGCAACATCCGGAGGTCGGCGGGACGACGGGCGGGATCGGGACACGACGGGGCGGGCGCGCAACGCCCGGCCGCGGGACGGGCTGGGACGGCCGCTGCCGTACGGCGCCGACGGCGTGGAGCGGCAGCCGGAGGGAGTCGTCCGCGGCCCCGAGGAAACGGTCACCGAGGCGCAGGCGCTGTTGGACGCGGGGAAGCCGTTTCACGCGCACGAGGTCTTCGAGGACGCCTGGAAGTCGGGCCCCGAGGGTGAGCGCACGCTCTGGCGGGGGCTGGCGCAGCTCTCGGTCGGGCTCACGCACGCGGCCCGCGGGAACACCACGGGCGGTGCCCGGCTGCTGCGGCGCGGGGCCGGGGCGGTCGAGGAGTGGGCGGCGGGGGCGGACGGCCGGGACCGTCCGCATGAGCTGGACCTCGCCGAACTCGTCTCCTGGGCAAGGAAGCTGGCGACGGTCGTGGAGCGTGAGGGCGCCGCGATCAGCGCGGTGGCGTGGGCACCCCGGCTGCGGGGCCGCCGGAACCGGTGAGCGCGGGAGCACCGGAACTGACGGATGCGGCGGCGCCGGAACCGGTGAGCGCGGGAGCACCGGAACCGACGGATGCGGGAGCACCGGAACTGGTGAGTGCGGGAGCACCGGAACCGACGGATGCGGGGCCGCCGGAACCGGTGAGCGCGGGAGCACCGGAACTGACGGGTGCGGGAGCACCGGAACCGGTGAGCGCGGGAGCACCGGGGCTGACGGATGCGGCGGCGCCGGTGGGCGCGCGGTGCGTGCGGCGTCACCCGGGTGCGGTGCGTCCACTGTCAGTGGCGTGCGGCAGACTCGGGGTGTGCGAAAGATTCATGTCATCGGCATCGGCGCGGGCGACCCCGACCAGCTCACCTTGCAGGCGGTCAAGGCGCTGAGGAGCACGGACGTGTTCTTCATCCTGGACAAGGGCGAGGTGAAGTCGGACCTCGTCCAGTTGCGCCGTGACATCCTCGACGCGCACATACCGGAGGGGTCCTACCGCCTGGTCGAGGCGCGCGACCCGGACCGCGACCGGGCCGCCGGGGGCTCCGCCTACTCCCCCGCCGTCGGGGACTGGCGCAGTGCCCGCGCCGACATCTACCAGCGGCTGATCACGGAGGAGCTGGGCGAGGACGAGAGCGGCGCGTTCCTGGTGTGGGGGGATCCCGCGCTGTACGACAGCACGCTCGGGATCCTGGAGGAGATCCTGGAACGGGGCGCGGTGGCGTTCACGTACGAGGTCGTGCCCGGCATCAGCAGCGTCTCCGCGCTGGTCGCCCGTCATCGCACCGGGCTGAACCGGGTGGCCCGTCCCGTCCAGATCACCACGGGGCGGCGGCTCGCGGAGGGCTTCCCCGAGGATGTCGACGACGTGGTCGTGATGCTCGACGCCCATCAGACCTTCCGGCAGTACGCCGACGAGGACATCGACATCTACTGGGGCGCCTACATCGGTACGCCCGACGAGATCCTGGCCTCCGGTCCGATAGCCGAGACGGCCCCGCGCATCGAGCGGCTGCGGGCCGAGGCACGCGAGCGCAAGGGCTGGATCATGGACACGTATCTGCTGCGCAGACATCCGCGCGGGTAGCGGGATCGGCCGGGCGGTTCGCCCCACCCGAACCCGGGAAGAGCCCGGGGCGAGCTGACCGGTGCCTCCGTCATCGAGGGCCGAGATCCAGCCGGGCCAGGACCGACGGCACATCCGGCACGGCGGTCACGTCCGCGGGGAGCGGGGGGCGGCGTACGACGACCACGGGGAGGGCGAGATCGCGTGCGGCGGTCAGTTTAGCGGCTGTCGCCTCTCCTCCGCTGTCCTTGGTCACCAGCACGTCGACGCGGTGTGCGCGCAGCAGGGTCTTCTCGTCGTCGGGTGTGAAGGGTCCCCGGGCGAGCAGCACTTCCATGTCCTGGGGCATCGGCGGCTCGGGGGGCTCCACCGTACGGACGAGGAAGTGGAGCTCGGAGAGGTGGGCGAAGGCCGCCAGGCCCAGGCGGCCCGTGGTGAGGAAGACACGGCGGCCCAGGGACGGGAGGAGTGCGGCGGCCTCGGGGAGGGAGCCGGCCCAGTGCCAGCGGTCGTCGGGGCCGGGGGTCCAGCCGGGGCGGCGCAGCACCACGGCCGGGATTCCCGTGGCCGCGGCGGCACGCGCCGCGTTCGCCGTGATGCCGGCGGCGAAGGGGTGGGTGGCGTCGACCACCGCGTCCACACGGTGCTCGCGCAGCCACCGTGCCAGCCCGTCCTCCCCGCCGTAGCCCCCGACGCGGACGTCCCCGTCGAGCGTCCCCGGCCGGGAGACGCGCCCCGCCAGGGACGTCGTCACGCGGACACCTGGGCGCGCCGCCAGTTCGGCGGCGAGTCGGCGTGCCTCGGTGGTGCCGCCGAGGACCAGGACGTGGGGGGACATGACGTCGAGCCTACGAGGTGGTCAGCGCAGCAGGAGCTGCACCCCGCCCACCACGGTCGCCGCGATGACCAGCCGCTCGAACAGGATCTGGTTGATGCGGTGCACGGCCCATTTACCGAGGAGCGCCCCCGGCACGACGAAGATCGCGAGTGCCGCGTCCAGGAGCAGCGAATGCCAGTCGATGAGCCCGAGGCCCACGCTGAAGGGCACCTTGGAGACGTTCACGATCAGGAAGAAGAAGGCCGAGGTGCCCAGGAAGCCGAGTTTACGGAAGCCGGCCGACAGGAGGTACATCGACATCACCGGGCCGCCCGCGTTGGCGACCATCGTGGTGAAGCCGCCGAGGACGCCGTACGAGCGGGCCTTGACCCGGCCGGCCCGGGTCGAGACCGAGTCGGGTTCCTCGCCCTGGGCGGCGGCCCGGCGGCGCCACATCGTCACCGCCGCCATCAGCAGCAGGATCGCGCCGATCGAGGTCCGTACCATCCCGTCGTCGGCCCACACCAGGAACAGCGTGCCGAACACGACGCCCGCGGCGACCGCCGGGAACAGCCGCCACAGCGTGGGCCAGTGGGCGTGCCGCCGGTAGGTGAGCACGGCGAGCACGTCCCCGACGATGAGGAGCGGCAGTAGTACGCCGGTCGAGGCGCGGGCGGGCAGCACGGCGGCGAAGATCGCCAGGCTGACCGTGTTGGCGCCGCTCACGGCGGTCTTCGAGAAGCCCACGAGCAGGGCCGCGGCGGCGAGCGCGGCGAACTCCCAGATGGATATGTGCCAGAGCGTCATCGTGTTCATGCGAGAACCGATGCTAGGCGCACGCATGTCCTGACGTAAGGACCGTCTCGCCAGGTGACCCCTGCGACGGCGGACGGACCCGTGGGTCGGGGCCCCGCAGAATCCCCCCGCCCGGCCCAACTCCCGTGGCAGACTGCTCGAACATCAACACGAGCGTGAGCAGAGGAGTGCCGCATGACCGCGACCGGGCCTTCCGCCCAGCGGATCGACACCAGCAGGCCGCACCCGGCACGGATGTACGACTGGTTCCTCGGCGGCAAGGACAACTACCCGGTCGACGAGGAACTGGGGCGGCGGATCATTTCCACGGACCCGAGCGCTCCCCGCTCGGCCCGCAGCAACCGCTGGTTCATGCAGCGCGCCACCCGCTGGCTGGTCCGGGAGACCGGCATCCGCCAGTTCCTCGACATCGGCACCGGCATCCCCACGGAGCCGAATCTCCACCAGATCGCCCAGGCCGCCGTCCCGGACGCGCGGGTCGTCTACGTCGACAACGACCCGATCGTCCGCGCCCACGCCGAGGCCCTGCTGCGCGGCACCCCCGAGGGCGTGACGGAGTACATCCAGGCCGACGCGCGGGAACCGGGGATGATACTCGAACAGGCCGCCCAGGTCCTCGACTTCGACCGGCCCATCGCGCTGTCGCTGATCGCTCTGATGCACTTCATCGCCGAGGAGGACGGCGCGTACGACCTGGTGGACACCCTGGTCGACACGCTGGCGCCGGGCAGCTGTCTTGTCCTGTCCGCGTTGACCGGCGACTACGACCCCGTGACGGTCGCGACCGGTATCGCGGCGTACGCGGCGGGCGGCGTGACCCTCGTGGCCCGCTCGCACTCCGAGGTCGGCCGCTTCTTCCGGGGACTCGACCTCGCCGACCCCGGGGTGGTGTCGGTGTCGAAGTGGCACCCCGAGCTCGCGCTGGACGAGGACGAGATCGACGACACGCCCGTCCCGCTGTATGGCGCGGTCGGTTTCAAGTCCCCCCGTTCCTGAGGAACCCGCACACCCGCCCCGCTCCTGGCCCAGAGCCATCCCACCGTCGCGCCCGATGTCGGCGACTGCCCCCTGAACAAAGGCGGGCCATCGCGCAAGCCTCCCTGGTGAACGGACAGTTCGACGAGGACCACGGATCCCGGTAGACCGGCGATGACCTTGAGCTTGTACCGTGCGGGCGGTGGCGACCGGGGAAGCGGGAGGCGGGCTGTGGGAGCGGATCACCGTGTGGGGGATGTCCTGTTGGTCTCGTGCCCGTACACCGACGCACGGGTCACCCGTCTCACCCGACGGGAAGTGGTCGTCGAGTGGCCGTGGTGGGAGGTGGACCCGGAGTGCGACTGGATCGAGTGGAACGGTCAGGTGGCCCTGGCAGGCGATCCGGCCTCGTACGACTGGGACTTGGAGCTGTTCCGCACCGAGCCGCCGCCCCGGCACCTCGAGGTCGGCGCGGTGTGCAAGGTCGGCATCCCTCCCACGGTGGTGCATGTGATGAGCGTCGAACGGATGGATCCACCGCTGGAGACAGGACGTCTCCCCCGTCTGGGGACGCAGGTGATGGTGCTGCGCGCGGGACAGTCGCACGATCCCGGCCTGGAGTGGCAGGGCTACGGGATCGCCCCCGACGACGGGATCCCGATCGCCCTCGACCTGCTGCTGCGCCCGTACGCCTGCCTCGTGGCGGGTGATGAGGTCGCGGACGCCGCGGGGCGCGCGTGGCGGTTCGACGCGCCGTGGGACTGGCACCCGTTCGACGGTCAGGAGCCCTCCGAACCCGCCTGGCCGCTCAGTCTCCTGACCCGCGACGGCCACCCCGACGACGCGGCGGCGACCGTCGTGGCGCGGGCGACGCGCAGCGGTTCGCACGAGCAGGAACTCGCCCGCTGGGTGGAACTGACGCAGGCCAGACCCACCCGCCTCGTCGTCGTACGGGACCCGGCCCGGCAGCCGAACCACTGACCCTGTAACTCCCCAACATCCTTTTTGCCCCGAGGGGTTCCGCCGGTTCGCGCGTAAACAGAAACGACGCTGCCGGCGACACCTGAGGATCAAGGAGCAGGGGACGACATGAGATTCCTGGATCGTGAGCGCGCGGCCCTCGCCAAACTGCTGCCCGGCCTCGACGAGAGTCTGAGGGCCGTACCGCTGATGACCCTGGAGGGGCCGAAGAGCCCCGGCATCGGGTTGTTCAGGGAGGCGGGCGGGCCAGGTCTGCTGGCCCCGACCGCCTTCCAGGGCCGGGGTGCCACCGCGTTGGAGACCCTGCGGGTGCAGCGCGCGCTGGGCAGCCGTTCGCCCTCGCTCGCGGTGGCGACGACGATGCACCACTTCTCGATGGCCACGCTGGTCGGGCTGAGCGACTCCGGCGAGGGGCTGGAGTGGATGCTCGTGCAGGGCGTCGCGTCCGAGAACCGGCTGATGGCGTCCGGCTTCGCCGAGGGACGCAGCGGCACCGGCATCCTGTCGCCCTCCATGTCCGCCACGGTGACGCCCGAAGGGGTGCGGATCACCGGCGTCAAGCGGCCGTGCAGCCTGGCCCGTTCCATGGATCTGCTCACCGCCAGCGTGATGGTGCCGTGCGAGGAGGGCGAAGGGGAGGAACTGGCCGTGGCGCTGGTGCCCGCCGAGAGCGAGGGGCTGAGCGTCAGCGGCTTCTGGTCGAGCACCTTCCTGGCGGGCGCCGAGAGCGACCAGGTGACGTTGGACAACGTACTGGTCCCGAAGGAACTCCTGGTGCGCACGGCCTCGCCGGCCGGGGCCCGTCTCGACGAGGTGCAGACCGCCGGCCTGGTCTGGTTCGAGCTGCTGATGACCGGCAGCTACCTCGGCGCCGCGAGCGCCCTCGTCGAACGGGTGCTGCTCAACGACCGGGTGCCCGACGCCGAACGGGTCCGGCTGCTGGTGGAGATCGAGGGCGCGACGGCGGCGGTCGAGGGCCTCGCCCGCCGGGTGGACGAGGGCGCGCCCGACGAGTCCGCGCTCGCCGACTCCCTCTACGCGCGCTACACCGTGCAGGACGCCCTCGCCCGGATCGTGCCCCGGTCCGTCGAACTGCTCGGCGGGCTCAACTTCATGACCTCGGACGAGGTCGGATACCTCGCTGCCTGCGCCAACGGCCTCGCCCTGCACCCTCCGTCGCGCTCGCGGATGACCGGCCCGCTGTCCGCGTACCTCGCCGACGAGCCGCTGACCATCGCCTGATCCGACTCTGCTCGGGCCGGCACCGCATCGGCGTGCGCCGGCCCGAGCGCCCCTCAGGGGCGCGAGGAACGGCGCGACCAGCCACGAACAACCCGCAGTCGCCACCGAACAACAAGAACCGAGCTCATAGGCGCCCGGCGCGCGCAAAACCCCAGCACCCGAACGCCCACCCGCCCGGACACCCGCCCGTCCGTCCGTCCGGCAGGACCTACGCTCACTCGACCGAGGGGATCACCGCCATGCCTCTGTCCCGACCCCGGCCCAGCGCTCCGACCAGCCCGCAACCGCCCGCGAAACGCCTGACGATTCTGCTCACCGGCGGCGCCGGGGTACTCGGCAGAGCCCTGATCGAGGAGCTGTCGCCGGATTTCGGAATCGTCTGCCTGCGCCATCGCACGCCGGTGAACGACCACCGGGTCCGTGAGGTCCGCGCCGATCTGCTGGAACCCGGACTCGGCCTGACCCAGGCGGACTTCACCCAGCTCATCGCCGAAGTGGACCTGGTGGTGCACTCCGCCGCCGCGACCAACTGGAAGGCGGAGCCGGACCAGATCCGGCGGGCCAACCTCGACGGCACGATCGCGATGCTCGACCTCGCCGCCCGTGCCGAGGCCCCGTTCTTCCACATGAGCACGGCCTTCGTCGCCAACCCGCTGGCGCCGGAGGAGCAGGAGCGCTTCCCCGGCGCCGCCGCGTACCTCGCCTCCAAGACGGCGGCCGAACAGGTCGTGCGCGACGCCCCGGTGCCGGGCGTGATCATGCGCCCGTCGGTGGTGATGGGTGACTCCGTCACCGGCCGGATCGCCGGGATGCAGGGGCTGACGCGGGCACTGGGCGCCATCGTGAAGGGGCAGGTGCCGGTGCTGCCGGGAGCACCGGACGCGCGGATCGACATGGTGCCCCAGGACATCGTCGCGCGCGCGGTGGGTGACCTGGTGAGGGCCGGTGTCACGGGCGGCGAGTACTGGCTGACGGCCGGCACCGAGGCGCTGCTCCAGCGTGAAGTGGTGGACACCTGCCTGGAGTTCGCCGACCAGTGGGGACCGCGTCCGCATCCGCCCCGGCTCATCCCGCTGGAGTCGGTGCACCGGCTGCTGCTGCCGCTGATCGAGGGCCCCACGTTCCCGGAGTCGCTGCGCCGCCGCTTCCAGACGTACGCGGAACTGCTGCTGGTCTTCCAGCGGGCCCTCCCCTTCGAATCGTCCCTCGGGTCGCCGCACTGCGGCACGGCCCTCTCGAAGGACGACCTCCGGCGGGCGCTGGTCCGCAACCTGGCCGCCTGGTCCACCGGGCGCGGCGGCATGCGCACCCGCCTGCGTCCGGGGCCCGCCCAGGACACGGCGGCGAGGTCCCAGCCCTCGCAGGCCACCCACACGCAGGAACTGGCGTCATGACGGCGGCCCCCGCCCCCGCCGTGGCGCCCGCCGCCGGATCCGTGGCACCGGCCGCCGACCCCGCCACGGACCGTGCGCACATCGCCCGCCTCTACCGCGAGCACCTCTCCTCCGGCCGCTCCGTCCTCGGCACGGTGCTCGGCGGCATGCTGGAGACGGCGTCCGACGGCGCGTGGGTGTTCACCGAGGACGGCCGCCGCTACCTCGACTTCGGCGGGTACGGGGTCTTCATCCTCGGGCACCGGCACCCCCACGTGACCGCGGCCGTGCACCGCCAGGTGGACACCCATCCACTGGCCGGGCGGGTCTTCCTGGAGCCCGTCGCGGCCCTCGCCGCCGAGGCACTGGCCGCACGGACCCCACCCGGCCTCGACCGCGTCCACTTCGTGAACTCCGGCGCGGAGGCCACCGAGGCCGGTCTGAAACTCGCCCGCGCGCACGGGCACACCGCCCTCGTCTCCACCATCGGCGGCTATCACGGCAAGACCCTGGGCGCGCTGACCGCCACCGCCAACCCGAAGTACCAGCAGCCGTTCCAGCCGCTGCTGCCGGACAGCACGGCGATCCCGTACGGGGACACGGCCGCGCTGGAAGCCACGCTCGCCGAACTCGGCCGCCGGGCCTGCGTGATCGTCGAGCCGGTGCAGGGCGAGGGCGGCGTACGCATTCCGCCGCCGGGCCATCTGGCGGAGGTGAGCCGGCTGTGCCGGACGTACGGGGCCTTCCTGATCATCGACGAGATCCAGACGGGCCTGGGCCGGCTGGGCTCGTGGTGGGGCATGGACGCCGAGGGTGGCATGCCCCCACAGCCCGACGTACTGCTCGTCGGCAAGGGACTCAGCGGCGGTGTCGTGCCCGTCGCGGCGATGGTCGCGACCGGGGCGGCCTACGGGCCGTTCTCCCGCGACCCCTATCTGCACACCTCCACCTTCGCGGCCTCCCCGATCGCCTGCGCCGCCGCGCTCGCCGCGGTCGAGGCCCTGGACCGGGAGGACGTCGCCGCGCGTGCCAAGGCCCTGGGCGAGCGACTGCTCGCGGCCGTCCGGGCCGCCTGTGCCCCGTACACCGGCGGGCTGGTGCGCGAGGTCCGCGGGCGGGGGCTGCTGATCGGCCTGGAGTTCACCGAGGAACAGGCCGTGGGTGAACTGATCCTCGAACTGGTCGGGCGCGGCGTCCTCGTGAACCACTCCCTCAACGCCACCCGGGTGCTGCGGCTGACACCGCCCGCGATCGTCGGCGAGGAGGAGGTACGGCTGTTCCTCACGGCCCTGACCGAGGCGCTGCGCGTCGTCGCGACCCACATCGGCTGACCCGTCCGCTACCGCCGACCCGTCCCTACCGTGGAAAGGCAACACCTCCCATGCGTCACGTGACCGTACGGCTGACCGCCCACGACGTCGACCCCGAGACCGCCTACCAGCGGATCCGTGATTTCCGCCGGTATCCCGAAGTCACCGAGACCGTCCGCGAGGTCGTGGTCCATCCACCCCATGACGACGGCACGGTGGTGTCGGACTGGACCGTGCGCTTCAGGAACGGTCTGATGCGCTGGTCGGAACGGGACGCGTTCTTCCCGAAGACGCGGACCATCGGTTTCACCCAGCTCTCTGGCGACTTCGAGCTGTTCAAGGGCACCTGGCGGTGCGCGTCCGGCGAGGACGGTACGGCGGTGACCTTCGACGCCGTCTTCGACCTGGGTATCCCCACGCTGGCGGAACTCCTCGACCCGGTCGCCGACTCGACGCTGCGCAGCAATATCGAGCGCATCCTGCGCGGGCTGCTCGGCAGGGTCACGCCCACCCCGGCCCAACTCGCCGACAGCGTCGCCCCCGCGCATGGCTGACCTCACCGTCGTGCCCCGCCGGCCCCGTCCCGACGGCCCGTCCGCCGCGGGCTGGGAAACCCTGCGGGACGAGCCCGGCCCCGACACGGTCCGCTGTCTCGGTCTCTACGCCAAGCTGACGGCCGGCGTCACGGTCGTCACGGCGCTGGACGGGGCGGGCCCGACCGGGATGACGGTCTCCGCGCTGACCTCCCTGTCGGCGCGGCCGCCACTGGTCCTCGCGTGTCTGCGCGGCAGTTCCCGCACGCTGACCGCCCTGTGGGAGCAAGGTGCCTTCGCCGTAAATGTGTTGACGGATCATCAGAGGTCGGTCGCCGAACTCTTCGCCGACTCCTCCGTGCCACCCGCCAGGCGGTTCGACGGCAGCCCGGTGCGCCGGGTGCTCGGCCTGCCGGTGCTCGTCGACGCGCTCGCGTGGTCGGTGTGCCTGGTCGAGGACGTACGACCGTACGGGGATCACCACGCCGTCGTCGGACGGGTGATGGCGGTGGAGGTGAACGGCGGACGGCCGCTGCTCTGGCACGACCGAGCGTTCCACGCGCTGCCCGCGGCGACCACCGACTGAGCCCACCAGAAGTCAGGACGGAGGCCCGACCGGGGCTTTTCCCCGGCCGGGCCTCCCCGTGTTCACAACCATTCCGCACACACGACCGAGGCCAAGGAGGCCCCATGTCCCTGCCCCGCATTCCCGGCGTGAACTCCGAGAGCGCCGCGAGCGAACTGCTCAGGACGCCCGAGCGGCTGGCCGGCAACACCCAGTCCGCGACACACCGGCTGATCGCCGGACTCGACGGCGACCCCGAGACGGACGACTGGGGCCTGCCCCCGACACCGGAGCGTCCGCACCCGGTCGTCCTCGTGCACGGCACGCTCGGCGACCGGGAGTCCGTCTGGCGGAAGCTGGCGCCCGCGCTCCGAACGGCCGGGCACCGCATCTTCCGCCTCAACTACGGCGAACTGCCCACGCTCCCCCGTCTGTACGGTCTCGGTGACATGCGCAAGTCCTCCCAGGAGCTCGCGGACTTCGTGGACCGGGTGCTGGTGGACACCAAGGCGTCCAAGGTGGACCTCGTGGGCCACTCGCAGGGCGGGATGCTCCCGCACTACTACCTCAAGTACCTCGGCGGGACCGGGAAGGTGCGCCGTGTCGTCGGGATCGCGCCCAGCAACCACGGGGTCGAGGTGGCGGGCCTGACGAAGCTGGTCCGCCAGGTCCCGGGTGTTCAGGCGGTCGTGGAGGACCAGGTGCTCTTCCGTATCAGCCCGGCCTTCACCCAGCTGCTGCACGACTCGGAGTTCGTGGGTCAGCTGGTGGCTCCGGGCGACACGGTGGACGGCGTCGACTACACCGTCATCTGGTCGACCCGGGACGAGCTGGTCCA
This sequence comes from Streptomyces sp. NPDC007095, assembly GCF_040634475.1. Classification (NCBI taxonomy): domain Bacteria; kingdom Bacillati; phylum Actinomycetota; class Actinomycetes; order Kitasatosporales; family Streptomycetaceae; genus Streptomyces; species Streptomyces sp. NPDC007095. The sequence continues at coordinate 38,659 of NZ_JBEYFS010000071.1, read as the reverse complement.
GCCTCCCGAGGCCCAGCAGCTGAAGCCCTCCAGGCCGGAACACCCGGTCACCAACACCTGCCTCCAACTCCTCGCCCCGCAGAACCGGACCACCCACCTGGCCATGCCGTACGACCCGATCGTGGTGCGGGAGACGCTCAAGGCACTGGCCGACTGAGTCCCGTACGACGACGGAGCACCCGTACGACGACGGAATCGACGAAAGGGAGGGGGTGGTGCGGGCCCGGTCGGCCCGCACCACCCCCTCCTTCGCCCGGTCGGCTCAGAACGCCGTGCAGCGGCCCTTCTCGCCGGGCCAGAAGCAGACCTGGCCGATGACGTCGAAGCCCGCGACGCCGTCCGGGGTGATCTTGTCGAACCGGGGTGTGGGGATCTGCAGCCCGTTGATCCCGTCGCCGGCGAGCGGGCCGCTCGTCACGGTGCGCTCGGGCACAGGGCTGCCCTGCTTGAGGTCACCCTTGAAGTAGAGGCTGCCGACCTCACCCGTGTTCCAGGTGCCCACGCCGTTGCCCTCCACGGAGAAGGTCGGCGGGAACACACCGAATCTTCCGGTGCCGTTGACGCCGAAGACGATGTCGGTCAGCTGTGGTGCCGCCCCGCTGGGCGAGCGGCAGTCCAGGTACCCGATGTGCCCGGTCACCTCGGCCTCCTTGACCCGCACACTGAGCGGCGGACTGAAGTTCACCTCGGCGTCGAGGCGGCACACGAGGTCGGGGACCGGTGCGGCCCGTACCGCGGCCGGTTCGGCCTGGGCCGCGGGGGCGGCCAGGGCCGTGCCCGCGAGGAGGGCGGCGGCCAGCACCGACCTCCTGCCGAGGCGGGACAGCGGGGACATCTTCGATTTCGCCTTGACCGAGAACGTCATTGCGTCCGGTTTCCTTTCCTTCAGGCCGTGGCCGTGGTGCCACGGAGAACTTCGCTCGCGGAGCCGAGGTGCTCGGCGAGGTCGCGGTACGACTCCAGGACGCCCGTCTCGACGTACGGGATCTCCCGCTCGACGCAGAACTGCTTGACGAGCGGATAGGCGCGGCGCAGCGCCGCCCTGGGCATGCCGGGGAAGAGGTGGTGCTCGATCTGGTAGTTGAGGCCGCCGTAGAAGAAGTCGCCGATGTAGCCGGTGGGCAGGGTGCGCGAGGTGAGGACCTGGCGCTCCAGCCAGCTCCACTCCTTGCCCACGCGGGTCGGCAGGCCCTTGTGGTTGACGGCGAAGGCGAGGCCGAGCAGATAGCCGAGGAGTACCTGGTGGACGGCCAGGAAGAGCAGGACGGACGGCCAGGGCAGGAGCACGAAGAGCGCGCCGAAGAACAGCACCGCGTGCAGCACCATCAGGCCGCCCTCCAGGAGGGGCTTGCGCAGCGCCCGGCGGCGCAGGGCGATGACGCCGGCGATACGCAGCACCAGGGCTTCGAGGCCCAGCAGCGGGAAGAACAGATAGCGCTGGTTGGCGGCGAGGAAGCGGGCGAATCCCTTGCGGTCCTGGGCCTGTTCGGGCGCGAAGATGGCCACGCGCCGCAGGATGTCGGGGTCGAGCTCCAGGTGGTTGGGGTGGTTGTGGTGCCGGTTGTGGTGCTGCACCCACCAGCCGAAGCAGACCCCGAGCATCAGGTTGCCGTGGACCAGGCCGAGGGCCTGGATGAACTTGCGGGACCGGGTGATCTGACGGTGTCCCGCGTCGTGCACGAGGAAGGCGAGCTGCTCGTGCCAGACGGCGAGCCACACCGCGGCCAGGACCACCTTCCACCAGGTGCCGCCGGAGAAGACCAGCGCGGCCCAGCCGAGGGCGTTCATCGACCAGACCACCGCGATCCCGGTCACGTACTGGCCCGTGCGGGGCCGCATGAGCCCGGCGGCCTGGACGCGCCGGGTCAGTTCGCGGAAGTCCTCGTCCTGCGCGGCCGGTTCATACGGTGAGGAGTTGGCTGCCGGGCTGTCGGTCATCGGTGTGCCACCGACCCTTTCGTTGTTGGACGCCCGCGGTGCGGGCGGGTGTGCGCGCACTGTTCACGTGGTCAGACCCATGTCCGTGAGGCGCGCTTCCTGGGTGACGCGCGACCATTCCGCGGCGGCGAGCATCCGTTCCTCGGCGGTGGTGTCGACCAGGCGGCGGCCCGGCCACAGCTCGTAGTCGCCTGCGAGGTCGCGGTGCTGGTCCAGCCCCTGCTGGTAGAGCTGTTCGCGGCGGAAGGTCATCTGCTGCACGGGGAGTTCGGACCACAACCGCATACCGCGCACGACGAGTTCGCCGATCCGCTCCAGCTCCTCGGGGTGTTGCCGGACATGGCGGCGGACGATCGTGGTGCCCACGGAAAGATGCCGGATCTCGTCGATGCCCGCGGCGCGTTCGATCTCGGCGGCGGGCGCGTCGAAGGGCCGCCATTTGCGCTCGCTCAGCTCGGCGGTGGGCGCGAGGACCCCCTCCACCAGGACGGTGAGGGTGATCACGCCGCCGATGTAGTCGCGTTCCTTCTCCATCACGGCGAGCCCGAACTCCTCCAGGGGATTCAGGACGGCGTCCCGGTCGACCCCGGCGAGCGACTCCATGGTGGCTTCCAACTCGTTCCGCGATACGCCCAGTTCGAGCAGGTGACCGCGGAAGGCATAGGCGTGCCGGGCCTCGTCCATCAGCTGGGAGGTGTAGAAGTCCATCCCGGCGAGGTCGGGGGCGTACGCGACGAGGAAGGAGATGGCGCGGGCCGCCTTCTCCTCCGCCATCGAGCGGAAGGCGAGCTCCTGCATGACGGCCTGGCGCAGCGGCCCGTCCACCATCATGTGGTCCGGCACCGGCACGTCCGGGGAGCGGCCCAGGGGATCGCCGCCGAGAGTGCCTTCCGGTACGGCCCGGAACCAGTAGCCGAGATCGCAGCCCTCCGGTGTCAGCTCGGTGCGCAGCGCGCCTTCCAGGAGGCCCGGGGCGCGGTGCCGGTCGGCCTCCACCGGGAACTTCTCGATCGATGTGGTCATTTCAGCCTTTCTGAGTCATGGGGACGGCCGGAGCCCTGGAGCGGGTCAGACCGACTTGGTGAGGCGCATCAGCTGCCAGACGGCGCCGGGGCTCACCCGGCCCTGGAAGGCCAGGTACTCCGGTTCGATGAGCTGTGGGCGCCATTTGAGCTTGAAGGACTCCTGGGCGGCCGCCGGATAGACGGCGCGCCCCTTGGCCGCCAGCACCTCCACACAGCGGTGCAGGAAGGCGCTGGTCGGACCGGGTGCTGCCGTGTCCGGGCCGAGCTGGACGAACGGGGTGAAACCTAGATGCAGCCAGCCGCAGCCCTCGTCCTGGAACCGGCGCAGGGCGGTGGCGAACAGCAGCTCCACCGTGCCGGGCGGGGCGTCCGGGAGCCGCCGTGTGAGGTCGTACAGCCAGCCGGCGTGTTCGCCGAAGACCGGTGAGTACGACACGTAACCGACCGTCCGTCCCTCGTGGACGGCGGTGAACAGGCGCCGGTGCGGTGCGCCGGGGCCGCCGCGCTCGCCGATCAGGAACTCGAGTTCCTTGACGTGCCGGCCCTTGGCGCGCAGCCACGCGGCGTCCACCGCGTCGAGGGCCGCGGTGACGTCCTCGCCGTCCCGCTCCCCGGCGGGCACCTCGACGACCGAAACCCCTTCTCTGCGGCCCCGGTTGACCATGTTGCGCACCTTGACCATGCGCTGTCCGCCGAGGCTGTACCCGTCGAGCGCGATGCTGAAGGAGGCACCGAACTGGTTGACGACGAAGCCGTGTCCGGCGTGCAGTTCGGCCTGCGGGCGGGAGAGCTGGACGGCGGCGACCCGGCGTCGCTCACTGCCGGCCCGTGCCAGCAGCGCGGTCAGCAGGCTCGGCCGGTCCTCCACCGCGCATACGGGCCCGCCCAGTTGGAACAGGTGTCGTCGGCCGGCCTCCCGGTACGGGACGAAGCCGTCGACACCGTCCGTGCGGAAGCGGCGGTTCCCGCTGTTCATCGCGAGGAAGGCGCTGCTGTGGCTGCCGTACCGGCGCAGCATCTCGTACGCCTCCGTGTCTGCCGGTGCCTGTGCGGCGCTCACCGCACCGCCGCCTTGTGCCAGGGGACGGTGGCGAAGTCCCGCAGCGGGCCCTGGACGGCGGGGTGCGGAACCGGCTCGAAGGACACGGTGAACGACTTGGCGAAGTTGCCGAACAGCGCCCGGTCCCCGAAGAGATGGATGGGCAGCACCAGCAGCGCCCACTCCCAGCCGTACGCCAGGACCCAGGAGCCCAGGACCGCGCCCTGCACGCTCAGGCTGTGCATGGTGTTGTAGAGCACGTAGTAGACGCGGGAGACCTGCTGGTCGGGACTGCGGTGGTAGGCGAGCGCGCCCGGCAGATAGCCGATGACGTCGACGTAGGCGAACAGGACGACGGCGACCCACCAGCGCACCTCGGCCAGGTGCGCGAGGAAGAATCCCGCGGCCACCAGGAGCCCGAGCAGGTATTCGAGGCGCAGCAGCCGGTAGGTGGTGGGGGTCTGGCAGAGATTGTGGCCGTCCACGGTCACCGCCCGCCGACCGGGCTCGTCCCGTCGTCCGGGGTCGCCCCGCCCTCCGGAGTCGCCCCGCCGTCCGGAGTCGTCGCGGTGACCAGGATCATGCTGTCCGTCTCGACCCCCGAGAACGCGGCCAGATGCGGGGCGAACCGCTCGACGGCGTACGGCAGTGCCAGCAGGTCCGCGACGCGCGCCTGCCAGCCGTGGCCGCCCCACCAGCGATCCGCGTCCGCGAGGTGCCACACCCACGGTGTCCCCGTGCCGGACAGGGCCTCCAGCCAGGGCTTCACGAAGGGCGAGTCGGCGGTGTCGGCGTTGAGGCACTCGGCGCCGAGGCTGCTGCCCGGCGCGGAGAGCGCGCTCACCGTGCCGATCAGCCGCTCCACCGCCTCCGGTGCCAGGTAGAAGAGCAGCCCCTCGCACAGCCAGGCGGTGGGCCGGCCGGGGTCGAACCCGGCGGCGAGCAGCGCGCCGCGCCAGTCGCCCAGCAGGTCGGCGGCGACCGTGGTGCGCCGGGCGGTGTCCGGCGTACGTCCCTCGACGACCCGTGCCTTGAAGCTCTGTACGGCCGGCAGGTCGACCTCGAAGACATGGGTTCCGGCGGGCCAGTCGAGCCGGAAGGCACGGGTGTCGAGCCCCGCTCCCAGCAGGACAACCTGCGCGCGTCCCTCCCGGGTCGTGGCGAGCAGGTGGTCGTCGAAGAAACGGGTGCGGACGGCCAGCCAGTCGGGCAGCACCTTCTGCAGGACGCCGGCTCCCGGCGGGGCGCCGGCCGCCCCGGCGGCGTCCAGGAACTCGCCCGCGAGCCGGTCGTCGAAGAGGGCGTCCGTCCGCGCGGACTCCTGGGCCCGCATGCGGACGGTCCACAGGGCCGTCTCCGAGACCCCGTCCAGGGCGCCGGGAGCCGCTTCGCGCTGAGCGTCGTGTTGCTGCATGGGCATGGGTGATTCCTTTGTGCGTGCGGTTGACATGGGCTGTGGATGGGGGTGCTGACGGTGGGTCGGATGGTGGGACGGGTCAGCGGGGTGTGCGGCGGCGGTCGAGGAACAGGGCCGCCGCGCCCAGTGCCATCAGGCCGCGCGAGGGTGACCAGGGCCGCTGTCCGCCCATGGAGGAGGGCGTGTGCGGCTCGTGGAGCTGGAGCGCGAACTGGCGGTTGGCCGCGTCGGAGAGCAGCCCGCGCCACTGTTCGGGGGCGGACGCGGCGGCCGAGAGCAGGTCCATCGTGTTGCGGGCGACCTGGTCCACGGAGAAGTACTCGCGGATCAGCGCCAGGATGATCCCGCGCGCCTCCGCCTTGAAGACCTCCGCGAGGGCGATGTCCGGCGCGAGACAGCGCACCGAACCCTCCAGGTTCGCGAAGGACTTGCCGAGCAGGGAGATGGCGGGCGCCGAGCCGATGCCCCGCCGGGTCGCCTTCTCCAGGACGGTGGTCAGGGACACCCCGAAGTTGATGTCCTCCAGGGAGGCGGTGGCGACCTTGGGGACCAGCGCGGCCATGTCGGCGGCGAACGCGGGCAGGTTCGACCAGGCGGTGACCCGGCCCATGTCGGCCCACGCGCGGGCGAGACCGTGGCCGTCGTTCTGCGCGATGGCCATGAGCAGGGGCAGCAGCTGGAGGCTGGTGCGCCGGTCGAGGCGGCCGACCATGCCCCAGTCGATGAGGGTGGCCGGACCGCCGGGCAGCGCGAAGACGTTGCCCGCGTGCGGGTCGGCGTGGAACATCCGGTCGACGAAGTACCCGCGGTACATGAAGCGCAGCAGGTCCTTGCCGATGTCCGTGCGCTCCCGGTCGCTGAACGAGCGGCGGTCGAGATGACGCACGGAGGTGCCGGGCGCCAGCGACTGGATCAGCACCTTGGGGGTGGCATGGACGACCCGGGGGACGGACAGCGACGGATAGCGGCGGATGTTCTCGCGGGCCTCGTCCATGTTGCGGGCCTCGCCGGTGAAGTCCAGCTCGGGTTCCATCGCGTCGAAGATGGAGCCGAGCATCGCCTCGACGTCGATGACCTCGTTGAATCGGGGTGCGGTACGGGCGACGATCCGGGACGCCTTGCGCATCAGTGCCATGTCCGCGCGGACGGTGTCCCGGATCCCGGGCCGCTGGATCTTCACCACGGCGGGCCGGCCGCCGGGCAGGGTCACCCGGTAGACCTGGGCCAGCGAGGCCGCCCCGAGCGGGCGGACCGTCTCGATGTCGTCGAAGCGGCGCTTCCAGTCCATTCCCAGCTCCTCCTGGAGCACGGGCTCGAAGAGGGCGAAGGGCTGGATGTCGACCTGGTCGTGGAGGTTCTGCAGTTCTCCGATCATGGAGGCGGGCACCATGTCGGGCCGGGTGGAGAGGATCTGGCCGAGCTTCACGTAGAACGGGCCGAGGCTCTCCAGGGCGTGCCGCACAGCCTTCGCACGGCGTGCCCCGTCCACGGAGGTGGTCCCGTCCCCGGCGGAGGCCTCGCCTTCCGCCGGGGAGTTCGGGTCCTGCCGGGACCGCCGGCGCTCCCGCGTCACCTGGCCGACCTCGTCGGCGACGAGGCTTCCCAGTACCTTCACAACCAGCCGGAGCCGACTGCCGAGCATGGCACCCATGTGTCACAACCTCCTGTGCCTGACGAGTTCCGTCGGTCATCCGTGCGATCGCCCCCGCACGTGGGTCATGCGGCGCGATCACTCACCCGAGGTGAGGCGGTACGCGCCCGGTGAGCCCCGGTTCAGCGGCGGCTCAGCCGCTCTTCCTCGCCGCCGGTGCCCGCCCGGCGCCCGCCATGGCGCCGGCCACCCCCTGGACGCCCTCCAGCACGTTCACCAGGGAGGCGACGAGTTCGGAGAGCTGGGCGATCTGCCGGGGCAGCGCGGCCAGGCCCTCCGCCATGTCGGTCGCGCCCGAGACGGCCGAGGCCGCCCCGCCGGCGACCTGTCCGAGCGCGCCCAGCGGATTGGCACCGCCGAGGGCGCCGAGCGGGTTCGCGCCGCCGCCCGCGAGGGCCGCGAGCGGATTGGGCGCCCCACCGCCCAGTGCGGCCAGCTGGTTGGGCGCCGCGCCGGCCAGAGCGGCCAGCGGGTTGGCGGCGCCGAGGCCGGCCGCGGCGTTGGCCGCGTTGGCGAGTGCGGCCACGGGGTTGGCCACGCCGCCGAGTGCGGACAGCGCGCTGACCGTCCGCAGCACATCGCCGGGAAGCCCGTTCAGCGCCTGATACGGATTCCCCGGGGTGAGCCAATCCGCGAAATGCGAATCGTCACCTTTCCGGTCGAGAATTTCATCGAATGCCTTCTTGGTGCTGTCGGCGATATCGCCGATGAAATCCTTGATGGCGTCCTGGGTGTTATTCTTGCTCACGGTCACTACCCTTTCCATGTCATCCGCACTCCCGGAATTCGGGAGCCGTTTTCGTCCCCACTCCCGGCCTGCGCCGGACGCGGGAGGAATGCGGAAATCCGTTATGCCGCGGCGCCGTCGAGGGCCCTGGCGCAGAGCAGCCGCAGCCGAGCCCGCCCCCGGGTGAACGCGCCTTCGGCCGCCTTGACCGAGATCTGGTGCATGCGGGCGAATTCCAGCGTGGAGATCCCATGGGCGCGGGCGAGGACCACCTGTCGCTCCCGGCCCCGCAGCAGGTGCACCTGGCCGAGCAGCCAGCGTCCGAAGTCCTGGTCGCACACGCCTTCGTCAGGCAGCTCGGGTCCGCCCACGTCCGCCGCGCGGCGCAACAGTCGCCGCCTCCGCTCCAGTTCGCGGTAGTGGTCCACACAGAGACGCAGGGCGACCGAGGTCAGAAAGGGACCGATCCGGTCCTGGTCGAGATTGCCGTGGGCAGCCGCTCTGAGCATCGCTTCCTGAACGCAGTCCTCCGCGTCCTGAGCATTCGGCAGCCGGCGGCGGACCAGCCTCATCAGTCGCTCCCGGTGGCTGGCGATCACATCCCAGGAGAACTCCCGCCGCACCTCTTCCTGGGATTCGTGGCTTGCTCGATCAATCGCTCGATCGATGATTTCGCACTCATCCAAGTGGTCTAACAATTCCCTGTGATCCATGACCCCGAGCTTGATTCCCTGGTGCGAATCAGAATATTCGCACGGCCTATCCCCACCCGTCGCGAAGGTTCTTTTCCGAGTCAACACACCGACAAACCAGAGGGAATACGGACCACTCATCCGCATGGAAAACGGAGGACTTCGTTCCGGCGCACCCCATACCGTGCTACACATTTCACGCATGCATCTGCGGCACCTCACGTCTGCGGAAACGTCACGCCATGAGCGGCGCCGCACCAAAAGGGAGCCGAAATCACATCCGCCTCAGCGGCGCGGGGGCCGATCGCGCCAAAATCCTCGACCGCGGACGGGCACCCCGGGGCCGGCCTCGGACCACGGTGAGGGTCCGGGAACGGGCCGGGCCGCCCCGAGGGGCCGCCGCCACCCCGAAAGTCGTCGCGGCCGTCTGGCTCGTTCTCGCCGCCGGACCCGGCGCCCTCTCTCCCTCGGCGGCCTCCCCCTGAGGGTCGCCCGGGCGAACCGGCCGCTTGACGAAGCCACGATAAAGAAGGTCATCGGACCGGGCAGGCCGGCAGCCGGCCTCCCGGACAGCCGCCCCCATTGATACCCCGGGGGGTAAACTCAACGGCACCATCCCGAGGAGGACCCACCCCATGGCCATGTCCGTCGACGAGGAAGCCAGTACCGCGATCCTCAACCGCCTGCGCCGCGCTCAGGGGCAGCTCGCCGGCGTCATCGCCATGATCGAGGCCGGCCGCGACTGCAAGGACGTGGTCACCCAACTCGCCGCCGTCTCGCGCGCGCTCGACCGAGCCGGATTCAAGATCGTCGCCGGCGGGATGCGCCAGTGCATGGCCGCGGCCGACGACGAGACGCCCCCGATGTCCGAGGCCGAACTCGAGAAGCTCTTCCTCGCCCTCGCCTGAGCCGGCCCGGGAACGACGACGTCACGGGAGCGACGACGTCACGAGGACGACGACACACCGACGCGACGTGGGCCACCCTGGCGGGTGACCCACGACGCGGCTGTTGCCGGAGAGGCGTCAGACGGTGTCGATCGGGTCGATCAGCTGGTCGTGACGGCGGTGTCGTCGACGACGAAGCTGGTCTGGAGCGAGGAGTCCTCGACCCCGCTGAACTTCAGAGCGACGGTGGTTCCGGCGAACGAGGACAGGTCGAAGGTCTTCTGCGTGTAGCCCGTGGCCTTGTTCAGGTTGGAGTACGTCGCCAGCGTCGTGGTGCCGGCGGTGACCGTCAGCTTGTCGTACGCGGTGCTGGTGGTCGTCTCCGCGCTGTCGATGTGCAGATAGAACGTGAAGCTGGCCTTGCAGCCGGACGGGATCGTCACCGACTGGGAGAGCGTGTCGGTGTGCGTCGAGCCGTAGCCGTCCAGCCACGCCTTGTACGAACCGGCGTGCGCCGCCTGGCTGCTGGAGTTGGTGATGACGCCGCTGGTCGCGGTCCAGGTGGTGTTGCCCGACTCGAAGCCGGGGTTGCCGAGCAGCTGCGTCGAGGTGCAGGTGCCGCCGCCTCCGGAGGAGCTGACGGTCCAGGTGAAGGACGCCGTTCCGGTGGCTCCGGTGCTGTCGGTGACGGTGACCGTGGTGCTGTACGTCCCGGCGGTGGTCGGCGTCCCGGTGATCGCTCCGGTGGAGCTGTTGATCGACAGGCCGGTGGGCAGCCCGGTCGCGGCGTAGCTCAGCGAGCCGGTGTTGGTGCTGCTGGCCGAGATCTGCAGGCTCACCGCGGTGCCGACGGTGGAGGACTGGCTGCCCGGGCTGGTGACGGTCACCCCGCTCGACGGCGGCGTGACATGGCTGCCGACGTTGATGCCCGCGAAGGCGTTCGCCACCCCCGCGTACTGGGTGGAGCCGGCGCCGTACAGGGCGGTGGCCGCGTTCAGGGCGGCGGTGCGAGCGCCCGCGTAGTCGGTGCTGGACGTCATGTACGAGGTCAGCGCCTTGTACCAGATCTGCAGGGCCGCGGCCCGGCCGATGCCCGCGACGGCGACCCCGTCGGAGGTCGTGCTGTTGTACGTGACACCGTTGATGACCTTGGTGCCGCTGCCCTCGGAGAGCAGGTAGAACATGTGGTTCGCCGGGCCCGAGGAGTAGTGGACGTCCAGGTTGCCGACGCCTGAGTACCAACTGTCCGCGGAGCCGCCGTCCTTGCTCGGCTTGTCCATGTAACGCAGCGGCGTGCCGTCGCCGTTGATGTCGATCTTCTCGCCGATGAGGTAGTCGCCGACATCGCTGGAGTTGTTGGCGTAGAACTCGACGCCGGTGCCGAAGATGTCGGACGTGGCCTCGTTGAGGCCGCCGGACTCACCGCTGTAGTCCAGGCCCGCCGTGTTGGAGGTGACACCGTGGCTCATCTCGTGCCCGGCCACGTCGAGCGAGGTGAGCGCGTGGGTGCCGCCCGAGCCGTCGCCGTACGTCATGCAGAAGCAGCTGTCGTCCCAGAAGGCGTTGACGTACGCCGAGCTGTAGTGGACGCGCGAGTAGGCCGCGACCCCGTCGTTCTTGATACCGCTGCGGCCGAACGTGTTCTTGTAGAAGTCCCAGGTCTCCTGGGCGCCGTAGGCCGCGTCCGCGCCGGCGGTCTGGGTGTTCGAACCGGCTCCGGTGCCCCACGTGTCGTCGGAGTCGGTCATCAACGTGCCCGTGCCCGACGTGCCGTTGTTGAGGCTGTACGTCTTGTGGCCGCCGCGCGTGGTGTCGTTCAGCTGGTACGTCGAACCGGACAGCGTGGTGTTCAGCGTGACCGTGCCGCTGTACTGGGTGTTGCCCGTACCGGTCTTGATGCCCTGGTAGCGGTAGAGCTCCTGGCCGGTGGTGGCGTCGGTGATGACGTGCAGCTGGCTCGGGGTGCCGTCGTCCTGGAGGCCGCCGATCACGGTCTCCCAGGCAAGCTTCGGGGTGCCGCTGCCGGCCCAGATCACCTTGCGGGCGCTGTCGGTGGTGGGCTTCTCGGCGGCCAGGGACTTGGCGGCCTTCAGCGCCTTGCTCGCGGCGGCGGACTTGGTGAAGGTCGCGGTGGTGGAGGCGACCTTGATGGTCCGCTTGTTGTTGAAGGTGCTGCTCACCGTGCCGGCGGCGAGGGAGGCCGACGGGGTGTGCACGATCACGTCGCCGCCCAGCACCGGCAGGCCGGCGTAGGTGCGCTCGTAGCGGGTGTGGAGCGTGCCGTCCTGGTCCTTGACGACGTCCTTGACGACCAGCTTCTCCTTGGCCCCGAGGCCCAGGGTGCCGGCGGTCGCCGTGGTCTTCCGTGCCGCGCTCTTCAGCAGTGCCGAGTGCTGGGCGGGGGTGAGCTTGGCCTCCAGGCCTCCGGTGCGCAGCGGACTGGGGTGGGGGGCGGCAGGCTTGGCGGCCGCGGGGACCGTCTGTATGCCGACGGCCAGGAACGCGGCGGTGGCCGCCAGCGCTCCGGCTGCGGCCGCCTGACGGGGAATTCGTCTCACTCGTACTCCTACTGCTGCGGCCGCGCGTCGACGGCCGGTGACAGACCCGGGCAGACGGGATGTGCTGGCCGGGACGAGCTGAGCAGTGCGGGGCCCCTGCGCAGACCGTGTGAGGCCTGTCCGGCAGGTGAGGAAGAAGAATGACAGCTTGACCCAGACATGTCATGCAGGTCGGGGGCAATCGAGGGTTAACCCTCGACGACGTTCGCGTGGGGCGCACGGACGAGGTTCACCCGGGGCGCACAGGGGGGCGCCTTCACCCGGATGGCGGCGCCCGGCTGACCTCGCGACCACCTCCGGGTCGTTCACCACCCCGGCCGCGACTTCGCCGGTGGCACGGCGACGGAGTACGCGAAGGCGGAATGGGGATAAGCCCGGAGAGCACGGCATCGCGCCGGACCGTGCCCCAGGGTCGGCATCCCTCCTTGGTAGTACGACCGGGTCGCGCATCTGCTCCTCAGGGAGAGGTGCGGGTGACCCGTGAGCACGACGCGTGTGAGCGCGGCGGCGTGGAAGCTGGTCGTACGAGTCCGAGGAGGCCGCCATGAACCGCCAGATCCGCATTCGCCCCAGCCGTCGCCCCGCCACCGGGCGCGAGGTGACGATCGACCGCAGGACACCGTCGGGCCGTCTGCTGCCCTACTGACGCGACGGCTGCCCTGCTGATCCGACGCCCGCCCTCCCCATCCGACGACTTTCCTCACCGATCCGGCCAGTCGGCGTATCCGTTCCGCCGCGCGCACGTTGTGGGTGATGACAATGGCCACCAGACACCACGGCGAGCACTGCGCGCGGATCCGGAAGGGTTGAAAGTATGATCACCCAATGTCTGACATGACCGAGACCACGCCGGGCTGGCTGACGCCCGACGAACTCGACAGCGCGCGCGCACGCATGCCGATCCTGTACGTCGAGGCCGTGCCGGTCCGCGTCGACGACAACGGCGAAGTCACCAGCATCGGACTGCTGCTGCGCATAGGGCCGGACGGGACGGTCAGCCGCACCGTCGTCTCGGGCCGGGTGCTGCACCACGAGCGGGTCAGGGACGCCCTCCTGCGCCACCTGGAGAAGGACCTCGGCCCGGTGGCGCTCCCCCGCATCCCGACCTCGCTCCAGCCCTTCACCGTCGCCGAGTACTTCCCCACGGTGGGCGTCACGCAGTTCCACGACCCCCGCCAGCACGCGGTCTCCCTCGCCTACATCGTCCCGGTGACCGGCGACTGCCGCCCCCGGCAGGACGCCCTCGACCTGGTCTGGTTCAGCCCCGAGGAGGCCTCGTCACCCGCGGTTCTGGACGAGATGCCGGGCGGTCACGGAGCCCTCCTCAAGCAGGCCCTGGCCCATGTGGGCCGGCTGTCCTGACTTCGGGCCTCCGCTAGCGTCGGCGCGGCCCCCGGTCAGGCATTCTGCCGCGGGGGGTGGTCCTGCGCTGGGGGATGACGGGCACGATGCGGTTCGAGCGAATGCGACTGGCCGGGTACGAGATCCAGGAGGTCCTGGGCCAGGGCGGGTTCGCCACGGTGTACCGGGCGCGGCAGCCGGCCGTGGGCCGCGAGGTGGCGCTCAAGGTGGACAGCAGGGTGCTCGACTCGCCCCGCGACCGGCAGCGGTTCATGCGGGAGGTCACCGCCGCCGGGCAGTTGTCCGGGCATCCGCACGTGGTCCCGGTGTACGACGCCGGGGTATTCGGCGACAACCGCCCGTACATGGTGCTCGAACTGTGCCCCGGCGGCTCCCTGGGTGATCGTCTGCACCTCCAGGGCCCCCTGTCCGTGAAGGAGGCCCGCGACATCGGCGTCGGCATAGCCGACGCGGTGGCCGCGGCGCACACCGCCGGGGTACTGCACCGGGACATCAAACCCGGCAACATCCTGATCAACCGGTACGGCGGTGTCGCGCTCGCCGGCTTCGGCCTCGCGGCCATGCCCCGGCCGGACCGGGAACTGTGCTCGCACGAGGTCATGCTGGAGTCCAGGACGGCCACCGGACGGGCCGTCACCGGTCAGTGGAGCACCGACATCCTGCCGCCGACCGCCCAGCAGTGGGCCGACGGACTCCGCGCCTTCCGCTGCGTCGCCCACGCGGCCACGGAGGACGGGGAGATCACCGACAGCCACTTCGGGTAGGAGCGGCCGAGCGCCGACGAGCCGGTGCCCGGTCACGTCGTGTACGACGTGACCGGGCACCGGCCTCAGGACGGTGTCGCCCCGCCCGCTAGGCGGTCACCGGCTGGAGCTTGGCGCGGAAGTGCCGCAGGATCGGGGACTGTTCCACGATCCGGTAGCCGTGCACGGAGTCCGCGTTCTTGGCGATGCTCTCCAGGGTTCTGCCGACGTGGTCGTAGTGACTGCGCGTGTAGACGCGCCGCGGCAGCGCCAGCCTCACCAGCTCGTACGGCGGGCTCTTCACCGGGTTCCCGTCCTCGTCCTCCTCGCCGAGGTACAGCGAACCCAGTTCGGCCGACCGGATGCCGCCCTCCAGGTAGAGCCGGCAGGCGAGCGCGTGCCCGGGGTACTGGTGGGGCGGTATGTGGGGCAGCAACCGGCCCGCGTTGAGGTAGATGGCGTGCAGACCGGGCGGCTCCAGGATGTCCACGCCGGCGGCACGGACCCGCTGGGCCAGGTGGTCGGCGCTCTCCGCCCGCTCAGCGAGGTAGGAGGGTTCGGTCACCTCCTGGAGGCCCTGGGCGATCATGTCGAGGTCGCGTCCGGCCAGTCCCCCGTAGGTGGGGAACCCCTCGGTGGCGATGAGGAGGAGTTCGCACTTCTGGGCGAGTTCCGGATCGTTCAGTCCGATGAAGCCGCCGATGTGGACGATGCCGTCCTTCTTGGCGCTCATCACACAGCCGTCGGCCAGGCGGAACGCTTCTTCGGCGACCTGGCGCGGGGTGCGGTCCTTGTAGGCCGCCTCGTGCCGGGTGACCAGCCAGGCGTTCTCGGCGAACCGGGCGGCGTCCAGGATCAGGGGGACACCGTGCCGGCGGCAGAGTTCGGAGGTGCGCCGCAGGTTCTCCATGGAGACGGGCTGACCGCCACCGCCGTTGTTGGTGATGGTCATGACCACCGCGGCGACACGCGAGCCGGTCGTCTCGGTCAGCCCACGCTCCAGGGCCTCTAGGTCGATGTTCCCCTTGAAGGGCTCCGCGCTGTCCAGGTTCCGCGCCTCGGCGCAGGGGAGGTCGCGGGCCACACAGCCCGCCAGCTCCACATTGGCGCGGGTGGTGTCGAAGTGCGTGTTGGACAGAACGGTGTCGCCGGGCTTGAGGAGGTTGGAGAACAGGAGCCGTTCCGCCGCGCGCCCTTGGTGGGCCGGCAGGATGTGGCTGTAGCCGGTCAGTTCCGCCACCGTGTCCCGGAATCGGTAGAAGGATCGCGAGCCCGCGTAGGACTCGTCACCGGCCATACCCACAGCGAGCTGCGCCGAGGACAGCGCACCGGTCCCCGAGTCGCTCAGCAGATCGATGGTCACCTCCTCCGCGCGCAGATCGAACAGGTTGTAGTGCACTCGTTCGAGTGCCGCCTTGCGCTGCTGGGGGGTCGTGAGCGGGATAGGTTCGACGACCTTGATCCGGTACGGCTCCATCCTGATTTCTGCTCCTGCCTTTCCGTTTCCTACTGAGTGGAGGGTCTCGCGCGGCTCGGTACCCGCCGTGCGATGGGGGGAGAACGTCTGATGGGGCGGCTGGGCCGGCAACGGCGGGCGTACCGCGTACGCCTCCGAGGAGATGTACGCGGTCACACGGGGCGGTCGGCCACGCTCGTACACCAGCGCCAGATAGGCGATGAGCCCCACGCCGTCGTGCAGCAGCCGCGAGGTGACGGTGGCCAGCGACCGGTCGAGCGCCGCGGTGTCCATGCCGTGTCGGCGCAGCACGGCCACCGCTCGCGCATAGGCCTCCCCGTCGTGCCGGACGTAGTCCCTGACCGGCACGTGGAGGGTGAAGCCGCTGGGCAGGCCGGTCCCGGACTCCGTGAAGGAGTGGCAGGAGAGCACGGGGCGCCCCTCCAGCCGTACGCCTTTCCCGGCGCCGGAGTGCTGCGACGAACTGTCGAGACCCGCCGCGACCCGCAAGAACTCCCGTACGGTCTCGGGCCGTGGGCCGGGGTCCGTACGGGACAGCTCACCCGCGTCGGCGGCGGCCAGGTTCCGATGGGTGACGTAGACCTTCACCCGGGGTGTCTCCCAGTCCCCGAGGTCGAGGGCGAGGAACGGATAGCCGTCGGCCTGGGGCAGCGCGGCGAACGCCTGCCGGTGGCCGAGCCTGTCCAGTGCCTCACGCACCGTCTCGGCGGCCCGATCCGCCCCGGACGCCGCCGGGTTCAGATAGACCTTTACCTTGGGGACTCCGCCGGGCCGCAACTCCAGGGCCAGCCACAGCGCCAGCGGGCCCTCGGGGGCCGGTGGGAAGAACAGGTCCTCCAGCCGGTCGAGTTGGTCGGTGGCGAAGCCCCAGCGCTCCGCCATGGTCCGGACCACACGCAGGCCGACGCGCCCGTTCTCCGCCAGGCCTGCGGCGCCGTATCCCGGTTCCAGCAGTACACGCAGGGTCGGGGGCGCGTCCGGCACGAAGGCGAGGGAGTACTCCACCGGCGTGTGGTCGTCGGACAGAAAACTCGGGTAGGACGGCGGTTCGTCCAACGGACGTTCCGCGACGGGACCGAGACAGTCGGTCAGGACACGCGCGTAGATCTCACCGTCGGACGGTTCGAGACCCATGGCTTGGCACAGTCGGAGTAACTGGCCGGCCACGTAACCGCCGAGCGGTTGCGTTCCCGTGACCGGTCCACCCCCTGTGGGGGAGGTGATCATCGGCCCTCCCGGCGGGTGGGCCCGGGAAGGAGGGCAAAAAGATACCCGCCTGTGCGGGCGGGTATCTCGCCATACGGCCTGTGTGGTGCGACGGGTATGGCGCGGAGGTCGAAACTCCCTTGGGAGGTCTGTCGTCGGGGACGGAGCGTGGCTGCGGGGTGCTGTGCTGAAGTGGCGTCTGTGGTCGAGGGCTCCACGACACCTCCTTTAACTTGTGATCAACACGATTGCCGCGCTCTTCCCTACCCCTCCGGTTGAATATTGATGCAGTGTGAGGATGTTGGCAGCTGTTGCGTAGCTCACGCTTTCCACCAGGACAGGAACGAACTCCACAGCCCGCCACGCTCCTGCCGGCCCTGCGCACCTCCTTGGCCGCTGTGCGCCGTGGTCTCCGGACGGTGCTGAGGGTCGGGCTGCCGGGTGGCCCGTACGGGGGTGAAACGGGCCGGAAGCGCGGCCAGCGCCCGGTTGAAGGGACCCGGACGCCAGGTCAGACTGTCCTCGGGCACGGCCAGTTCGACATCGGGCAGCCGGTTGAAGAGGTTCTCGATGGCCGTCACGGTGATGAGCCGGGCGGGGTCCTTGGCCGGGCAGGCGTGCGGTCCCGCGCTCCACGCCAGGTGGGAGCGGTTGCTGGAGGCGTGACGGGACGCCGCGAGCGCCGGGTCGGTGTTGGCGGCCGCGAAGCTGACCAGCACGAGGTCGCCCGCCGCCAGCTTCTGCCCCGCGAACTCCATGTCGGCCGCTGGGTAGTGCGGCGCGTAGTTCGCCATGGGCGGGTTCTTCCACAGCGTGGTGTCGATGGCCTCTTCGATCAACCCGCCTGCCGCGTAACGGTCGTTGGTCAGCAGCAGGTGCAGGGTGTTGGAGATGAGGTTGCGCAGCGGCTCCGCGCCGGCGCCCAGGAGCAGGACGAGCTGGTGGGCCATCTCCTCGTTGGTCAGGCGTGCCTGATGCTGCATCAGCCAGGAGGTGACGTCGTCGCCGGGCCGGGACCGCTTGAGGGCCACCAGCTCGCCCACGGCCTGGCCCAGTACCTCGTTCGCCTTCTCGGCATTCACACCGTCGAAAATGCCGGATATACCGAAGAGAACCCGGTCGCCGATCTCCGCGGGGCAGCCGAAGAGTTCGTTGAACACGAAAAGCGGCAGCAGCTTGGCGTAGTCGTTGAGCAGATCGGCCGAGCCACGGGTGTGGAACTGGGCGATGAGGTAATTGGAGACCCGCTCGGCGCTCTGGCTCAGCCAATGCGAATCGACACGCGCGAAGCTGTCCGTTATCGCCTGCCGCAGCCGCATGTGGTCGGCCCCGTCACTGAACATGGCGTTGGGCCGGTACACCAGAAGCGGAAGCACCGGACTGTCCGGACTGATCGCACCTTCGTTGAAATCCCGCCAGCGGCGCGAGTCCTTCCGGAAGGCACCCGCGTTCTGGAGCAGTTGGAGCGCCGCCGAGTAATCCGTGACCAGGGTCGCCTCGACACCGGGGGCGAGTTCGACCGGAGCGGTCGGCCCGTAGTGACGCATGTACTCGTAATAGGCTTGCGGATCGGCCGCGAACTCCGACCCGTGCAACGGCACCGGCTCACCCGTGGCATGAGCCGGGCAGCCGGGTGGTGGCACGGGGGCGGTGGTGGATTCAGTGTTCATGCTTGCTCCTAGCGGGCACGGTCCTGCAAATAGTGAACGAGGGTGATCAGGGCGCTTGCTGATGAATTCTCGTCGCGAGCGTCGCAGGTGACGACCGGGGTGTCGGGGAGCAGGTCCAGCGCCTCACGCAGCGCCTCTTCACCACGAATCGGCGTACCGTCGAAGTGGTTCACTGCAATGGCGTAGGCGAGTCCGTACTGCTCGATCAGGTCGATGACGGCGAAGGAGTCCGCCAGCCGCTCGGGGTCGACCAGCACGAGCGCCCCGAGAGCGCCGCGCGCCATGTCCTCCCACATCTGCACGAACCGCTGCTGGCCCGGCGTACCGAACAGGTACAGCACGACGTGATCACTGATCGTGAGGCGTCCGAAGTCCATGGCCACCGTGGTGGTGGTCTTGCCGCGGACGCCCTTCAGGTCGTCGATCTCCTCGGCGGCCTGCGTCATCGTCTCCTCCGTGGACAGCGGAGGAATCTCCGACATCGTCCCGACGAAGGTGGTCTTGCCCACCGCGAAGTGCCCGACGATCAGGATCTTCACGGCGGTCTGCGCCGCGCCACCTCGGACGTACGCCTTCTCATCCAAAACGGGCCCGGAGACCATCCAGCACCTCCTGAAGAATCTGCTCGTCGACCAGGCGGGCGCGCGCCACCGGCGCTCGCGTGATGAGGTAACCGCCTTCGGCGAGGGCATTGAGAAGGATCTTCACCACGCCCATGGGCAGGCGCAGGTGTCCCGCGATCTCGGCGACCGAGAGGTAGCCGCCGGAGCACATCTCCAGCAGGCTCTGTTCCTCCGGGGAGAGCCGGGCCGGCCGCTGCTGATGGTCGGCGGCCGCCGTGACCAGCGTGATCAGGGAGAACTGGTCGCCGTCGGGAAGGTCCCGGCCATTGGTGATGACGTACGGCCGCACTAACTCCGCGGCCTCGGGCTCCTGCCGCTCGGAATCGGTCACTGGCGTGCGCCGATGTTCTCGCGCGGCGGAGTCGTCAGCGCCTTGCCCAGCTGGCCGACGAGCTGCTGCATGCGGAAGGTGATCTCCCCCATCTCGACGTTGGGAGAGGCCGAGACCGCGAGGTACGCGCCGTCACCGGCGGAGATCAGGAAGACCCAGCCACCGTCGAACTCGACGAGCGTCTGCCGCCACTTCAGATCGGACCCGTCGCAGAAGAACCCGATGGAGCGGCTCAGTGACTGCACACCGCTCATCGCGGCGGCGACGGTGTCCGCGTGGTCCCTGCCGACCCCCTTCGAGGACGCCATCAAGAGCCCGTCGGCGGAGACCAGGACCGCGTGCAGAGCCCCGGGAATCTCCAGGACGCCGTCAAGCATCCATGACAGATCGTTGTTCACGAAACCTCATGCCCTTCGCTGCTTGCGTCATGTGCGTTGCCCGTGCGGCCCGCAGGCTCCGGGAGCGCGGCTCGACCGGACTGCGTGCCGCGCTGGAAGGCACCCATGATCGAGGCGGTCTCCTCTTCGGAGCGGATCGGGGTGCCCGTGGTCATGGGGGCACCCGTGGTTTCGGAACTCGGCGGCACGATGGCCATGGCCCGCCTGCGGCGGCGCTTGGGAAGACCGTCGGCGGTCGTGGACACGGCCGCGGCGGGTTCCGGGCCGCTCGGGTTCAGCGAGGGAACAGTGCTCACAGTCTGTGCTCGCTCCTTTGGTTGCGGCATGCTGGTGAGCAGCTCGTCCGGCAGCAGGACCACCGCTCGCACACCCCCGTAGGGAGAGGTCGAGTCGACGGACACCGTGAAGCCGTAGCGCTCACAGAGCACACCGATCACCGCGAAGCCGAACTGCGGAGGATTGCCGAGCCCGGAAACACCCGAGGCCCGCTCACTCGAAAGGAGTTTCGCCGCTCGGGCCTTCTCCTCCTCGTTCATGCCGACACCGGCGTCGTCGACGACGATGCAGATGCCCTTGGGCACGGCACGGACATTGATCTCGACACTGGTTTCCGGTGCCGAGTAGCTGGTGGCGTTGTCGAGCAGTTCGGCAAGGGCCAGCGCCACCGGTTCGACGGCCCGGTTGGTGACCGCGAAATCGACCTGCGAAAGAATTTCGACCCGCTGGAAATGCCGGATCCTGCCCTGTGCGCTGCGGACCACGTCGTAAACCGACGCGACGTCACGCTGCCGTCCCAGCCAGCCTTCGCAGAGCACCGCGATGGACTGGGCGCGCCGCCCGAACTGCGAGTTCATGTGGTCGATTTCCAGGAGGTCCTGGAGAATCACCGACTCGCCATACTTGCTCTGCAGCTTGGAAATTGCCAACTGCTGTTCGGCGGCGAGACCCTGAAGCGTCCGCATCGCCGATTTGAGCGCGGTTCTCGTTGCTTCCTCGGCTTGCTCCTGAGCCTTCTTCACCGAGGCCGAATATTGATTCTCAAGCTCAGCGTAGTGATCTCTGAGTTCTTGATTTCCCTGCCTTAAACTCCGCGCAGTACGCTTTCCGCGAATAATGGCGGTAGCTGCAAGCGGAGTACCAGCGATAAGAGCCCAGAGAGCCGGGTCCTGAATGTATTGCGTCATAAGACTCTCTTCAAGCGACTGACAGCCAGCTACTGAATTCCGTCAGCGCGGCGGGCCGACAGCCCACTGCGCAGGGTTTACCGTCCGGGCCACACAGTTGGCCAGAAGAGTCGTTTGGCCAGAAGAGTCGTTTTGTGCCCATAGCCCGCTCGGCAAGTGCGGCGATCGTATCATCGCCCCAACTCATGACGGACCGTCAATATGGGGAGTACTTGCGAACATTGACGGGTGGTCAGACCCGTGGAAGACACCCGAAAAGGGGGCTCTGCGGCTTTCGTCAATCAGTGCCCGGAGTGGACATCGGGGAGCGGATCGCGCCGAGCGGGCGCGGGGGGACCCCACGCCCGCCGGGCTCGCGTTCAGTGCAGGTCGGCCGGCTCCTGGCTGTCGTCGAGGAAACCGCCCGACTGATGCTGCCACAGCTTCGCGTAGGCGCCTTCCGACGCGAGCAGTTCCTGATGCGTGCCCTGCTCGATGATTCGTCCACGGTCGAGGACGACGAGCCGGTCCATGGTGGCGACCGTGCTCAGCCGGTGGGCCACGACGAGCGCCGTCCGGCCCTCCATGAGCCGCCACAGCGCTTCTTGTACGAGGATCTCGCTCTCGGAGTCCAGCGCGCTGGTCGCCTCGTCGAGCAGCAGGATGGGTGCGTCGCGCAGGATCGCCCTGGCGAGCGCGACCCGCTGTCGTTGACCGCCGGACAACTTGACCCCGCGCTCGCCCACCATCGTGTCGAAGCCGTCCGGCAACGCGTCGGCGAACTCCGTCACATGCGCCGCCTCGGCCGCGCGACGGATCTCGGCCTCGGTGGCGTCCGGCCGGGCGAAGGCGATGTTGTCCCGCAGTGTGCGGTGGAACATCGCCGGGTCCTGCGGCACGTAGGCCATCAGCCCGCGCAGGTCGGCCTGGCGCAGTCTGCTGATGTCCTGCCCTCCGATCAGGATGCGGCCGGAGTCGATGTCCGTCATCCGCAGCAGCAGCCGGGCCAGCGTGGTCTTGCCCCCGCCGGACCGGCCGACGAGACCGATCTTCGCCCCGCTGGGCACCGCCAGGTCGAGTCCCTCGAAGAGCGGCTCCGCGCCCGCATAGGCGAAGGTCACCTGCTCGAAGCGGACGTCGGCGGCCCGGGAACGCAGCGATTCCGGCGCCTTTGGGTCGAGCACGGTCGGCGGCTTCAGCAGCAGTTCGGTGAACTGCGCGGCCTCCGTCATCGAGCTCTCCAGGCGGCGGTAGATCTGGTTGAACTCGAACATGATCCGCGTCGCGTTGCTGTAGTACGTGAAGGCGACCACGACCGCCTCGACGCCGTGGCTGCCTCCGCCGAGCGCGACCGCGAGCAGCAGGCCCAGCGCGTTGGTCAGCACGGACATCGGCGCGACCAGTGTGTCGATGCGCAGGTTGCCGTAGTCCCACGACCTCAGCATGAGCCGCCGCGAGGCCGCGACCCGGGACCGGTGCTCGGCGGCCTCGCGCTCCTCGGCGGCGAACGCCCGGACCGTGTCCATGTTCATCAGGCTGTCGGCGACATGGCCCGACACCCGGGCGATCGCCTCCTCGCGCTGGTCGACGAGCGCCTGACGGCGGCGGATGAGGGGCAACACGCACAGCGCCGTCAGCGCGATCATCGCCAGGAGTCCGACGACGAGCAGCGGTTCGTAGCGCCACAGCACCACCGCTCCGAACACCAGCGGCACGAAGCTGCCCACGACCTGGAACGTCATCGTGTCGACGAACTCCTCGAAGCGGGAGGCGAAGCTCAGCACCCGCTTGGTCAGTGACCCGGCGAAGTTGTCGTGGAAGAACGCGGCGTCCTTGGCGAACAGCTCGTCCATGCCGATGACGTACAGCTGCTCGATGCCGAGGGCGTCGAGGCGGTTCAGGCAGTGCAGGCCGATGCGCCACAGCATCTCCGCGAGCAGCAGGACGCCGGCGAAGCCGAGGACGTACGGCAGCGCTGAGCCGATGGAGAAACCGGCGTCGCCGGCGATCCGGCCGACGAGCTTCGCGACGATCAGAGGCGCGACGTAGTTGATGCCGATGTTGCCGAGCGCCGGCAGCAGCATCGCGGGGGCTGTCAGCCGTCGGAGCCGGGCCAACTCCCGTCCGTAATAACGAAGGGCGAGGAGCACCGAGCCTTTGCCCGGTGAACCCTCGCGCGATTCAGGCGATCCCATCCCAACCCTGTGTTGTCGTGCGGCAGCCTGCCGCGTGCTTCTCCGGGGAGATTCCGTTGCCTCAGTGGCCGTGTGGAGCTTCGGTTTCGAGTGAGCGCGTTCGCTCGGGTCGTCCTCCGACAGGCGAGGTACGACGACGGGCCCCGCGCGGGCTCGTGGCGACACCCACGTGCGAGTACGGCGGGCCAGGAATCGCAGTGTCCCGCGAGGGCTCCCGCGCAGTCCAAGCGTTTTTATCGGCCAACGGCGCACGTCGCACGCCTGCTCGACTCCTGCCGAACAGGCGTACCCCTGATGCGCCCGACTCTCTTTTTCTGCGCACCTCATTGATTGTACCGACCGTTAGGTCTATTTTACCGGTCAGCCGCACCGCCGCACACGAGAGGCACGTATCCACGTGGCGCTCGCAAGCGTCGGCCGCTCTCGCACCGGACGTCCCCCACACCGCCTGGACCAGAGCCACTCCCTGGATCTCCGCTCACCCATGGAAGGCCGCCGATGTCCCAGACACGAACCTCTCCCCCGCAGGCCCACGAGAGATCCCGCTCCACCACGCGCAACGTGCTCGTCGTCGTCACGCTCGTGTGGACCGTCCAACTGGTCGCGCTCGTCGCCGCGTTGTCCGGTATCGCGCAGGCCGAGGTCGCCATCCGCTTCCGGACCACGGACATCGCCTGGTTCACCCTGATGACCCTGCTGACCGGGACCTTCTTCCTGCCCTTCGCGGTCAAGGCCGCGGCCCTCTTCGGCAAGAAGCGCGTCCTGCTCGTCGCCACAGGTCTCGGTTTCGTCGGCGACCTGGTCGCCGCCTTCGCCACCGACTACCGCACCCTGCTGATCGGACGCGGCATCGCCGGCGTCTACGCGGCCACCGCCCCGATCGCCTACGCGATCACCCGCGACGTGTTCCCCCGCCGCTGGGTGGGACTCGCCAGCGGGGTCCTCGCCGGCGGGGTCGGCCTCGTCGCCTTCGGCGGGCCGTTCCTGGCCGGCTGGCTCCTGGACAGTCACGGCTTCCGCGGCGTGCTGTGGTTCATGGCCATCAGCACCGCCGCGAGCTTCGTGCTGGTGGCCGCCTTCGTGCCCGAGAGCCCGGTCCGCGAGGCGGGCGGCCGGATGGACTGGATCGGCGGACTCCTTCTCGGCGGAGGGATCACGACGATCGTCTACGCCGTCGGCGAGGGATCGCACTGGGGCTGGGGCAGCGGCAAGTTCGCCGCCTGTACGGCCGGGGCGCTGATCACGCTCGTCGCCTTCGTGCTCGTCGAGCGCCGGGTCGCCGACCCCCTGTTCCCACCGTCCATGACACGGCGTCGTCCGGTGTGGACCGTCCTGCTGGCCACCTCCGTGGCAGCCGGCTCACTCAGCGCCGTGGGCGTGGTGATGCAGATGCTGGTACTGATGCCCGAGATCCCCACCGTCTCCGAGGGCCTGGGCTGGTCCGGGACCCGGAACGCCGTGGTCACCAGTCCGATCAGTGCCATGATCATCGTGGCGGCCGTCGGCACCGGTCTGCTCGTCCGCCGCGTGGACGCACGGATCCTCCTGAGTACCGGCTCCGCGCTCACGGTGCTCGGTTACGGCATCGGCACCCACCTGCACCACAACGCCGCGCAGATCGTGGAGATGGGCCTGATCGCGGGGCTGGGCACGGGCATGGTCGTCGCCGTCGTACCCATCATGATCATCGAGGTGGTCACCCCCGAGGAACAGGCACTGGCCAACGGCGTCCAGACCCTCGGACAGGGCGTCGCGCAGATCGTCGTGTCCCAGCTGGCCTTCGTCGTGATGGCGCAGCACGGGAAGATCCTCAAGGGCACCCAGTTCTACCTCGACACCGGCTTCACGAACGGGCTCTGGCTGGTCGTCGGATGCTGCGCCCTGGGCGCGCTGCTCGTTCTCCTGATCCCCAGGACCAAGCGCCTCGACGAGGCCGAGGTCGGCCAGGCGGCCTGACCCCGCGGTACGGGGTATTTCACCATACGGATCGAAGCGCATCCCCATTCGGAACAAACTCGGAACTCATTCGGAACTCATTCGGATCGCGATGTCGAGCAGACCGGCCGGTTGATAAATCAGAGCTGATTCATTTTCGCCAACCAGACTGGTCGAGTTCACCCCGCCCACGCACCTCATCCGTGCGACCAACCGCTTGGACATAGTACGGAAAAAACCACCCAAGCGGACTCACGCGAGTGGGATATCAGCAGCGAACCACCCGTCAGGGAACTTCGCGACGAACAAGATCGTCGCCAGGACCATTGATTGTACCGATCGGGCCATAGGAATATCGCGGCACTTCACCGCCCGACGAAGAAGACGAAAGGAATGAGGCACCGTGACCGAGAACGTGGCCGGCACCGAGACGGCCGAGGCAACCCCGGAGTACCCCTCGCCCCGATCCGCTCAGTGCCCTTTCGCGCCGCCCCCGGGACTGCTCGACCTGCATGGCTCGGGCAAGTCCGTCGTTCGCGCCAGGACATGGGACGGCAGCACCCCATGGGTCGTCACACGCCACGCCGCCCTGCGCGAGATCCTCGCCGACCCGCGGGTGAGCGCCGACATCGGTGGGCCGGGATACCCGCACACCACGGAGGCCATGAAGGCGCATGCCGCCGAGATGGAGCCGTCGATCAACAACACCGACGGCGCCGAACACTCCTGGTGGCGCCGGATGCTGACGAGCTCGTTCACCCGCCACCGCATGGAGAAACTCCGCCCGGCGATCCAGCAGATCACCGACGACCTCATCGACAAGATGCTGGCGGGACCCAGCCCCACCGACCTCAACGCGGCCCTGTCCCTGCCCTTGCCGTCGCTGATGATCTGTGAACTGCTCGGAGTGCCCTACGAGGACCACGAGTTCTTCCAGGAGCACGCCGGCGTCACCAACGCGCGGTTCAAGACACCGGAAGAGGCCGCCGAGACGACGAGGGAGCTGCGCCGCTACATCTCCGGGCTCATCGAGGCCAAGATGGACGACCCCGCCGAGGACGTCCTGTCCGATCTCGGCGCGCGCGTCAAGGAGGGCGATCTCAGCCTGGCGCAGGCCGCTCCCCTGGGACACATCCTGCTCGTCGCCGGCCACGACACCAGCGCCAACATGATCACTCTGGGCACCGCGCTGCTGCTCCAGAACCCCGACCAGCTCGCGGCCCTGCGCGAGAACTGCGACGACCCGAAGTTCGTGGCGAACGCCGTCGAGGAACTGTTGCGCTACCTCACCATCCCGCACCTGCTCGCACGACGAGCCGTTGTCGAGGACATCGAGATCGACGGCGAGACCATCCGCGCCGGCGAGGGTGTCATCGCGGCCCTGCCGGCCGCCAACTGGGATCCGCGGGCGTTCCCCGAGCCCGAGAAGCTCGATCTCACCCGCCGGGCGGCGCATCATGTCGCGTTCAGCTGGGGCCCGCACCAGTGCATCGGGCAACAGCTGGCCCGTATCGAACTCCACATCGTGTTCAGCACCCTGTTCCGTCGGGTGCCGACCCTGCGGCTCGCGGTCGACGTCTCGAAGCTGAAGTTCAAGGAGGACTCGCAGGCGTACGGCATCTACGAGCTGCCCGTCACCTGGTAGCTCCTGGAGGTCCGTGAAGGAGCGGACACGACAAAGGCCGTCTCCTCATCGCCGAGAAGACGGCCTCCGACCTGCTGTGAAGCTGGTCGGGACGACAGGATTTGAACCTGCGACCCCTTGACCCCCAGTCAAGTGCGCTACCAAGCTGCGCCACGTCCCGTTGCCCGCCTGACCTGGGGTTTCCCCTGGCCGAACGCGCACGGAAACAATACCGCACTCGGGGCGATGGTCGCGCATCCGTTTATTCGGGGCCGACCGGGGCGCAGGGCCACGGGGCCGACCGGGGCGCGGGGTCACAGGGCCGCGCGGGGCGCGGGGTCACGGGGCCGACCGGGGCGCAGGGCCACGGGGCCGACCGGGGCGCAGGGCCACGGGGCCGACCGGGGGAAGACTCCGAGACGGCACTTGACCTGAAGTTTGATTGAGGTTGCACGATCGTCGGCATGACGATCACCGAGGCACAACGCCGGCACCAGTACCAGGACCTGCCCCGTCTGATGGGGCTGATGACCGGCGACGAGAAGCACGGACCCGCGGCGACGTCCACGCTGGACGCGCTGTGGGTGCTCTACGACCGGGTGCTGCGGGTCGGGCCCGAGCGGATGGACGATCCGGAGCGGGACCGGTTCCTGCTCTCCAAGGGGCACGGGCCGATGGCGTACTACGGGGTGCTCGCGGCCAAGGGCTTCGTGCCCGTGGAGTGGCTGCCGGACTTCGGCGCGTACGACTCACCGCTCGGACACCACCCGGACCGGGTACTGGTACCCGGCGCCGAGATCGGCAGCGGGTCGCTGGGGCACGGGCTGCCGATCGCGGTCGGCACCGCGCTGGGCCTGCGGGCGCAGGGGCTGGGCGAGCCCCGTGTGTGGGTGCTGATCGGCGACGCGGAGCTGGACGAGGGCAGCAACCACGAGGCGATCGCGTACGCCGGGCCGGCCGGTCTCGACCGGCTGCACACCGTAGTGATCGACAACTCCTCCGCCAGCCATGCCCGGCCCGGCGGTATCGCCGCCCGGTTCGAGGCCGCGGGCTGGTCCGCCCTGACCGTCGACGGCCGTGACCACGAAGCGCTGTACTCCGCCTTCACCGCGCCCCACCCGGGTCGCCCGCACGTGGTCGTCGCCCAGGTCGAGCCCAAGTCCGCCTGAGACACCTGAGGCACGTCAGGCACGTCAGGCACGTCAGGCACGTCAGGCACGTCAGGCACGTCAGGCACCTGAGGCACCCGCGGAGCCGGACGCTCCCCTCTCCTCATCCCGTACGCCCCTGAAAGGAACCCCTTCCATGGACACCATGCGTGATCGTTTCGCCCCCGTCATGACACGACTGCTCGACGAGGATCCTCGGGTCGCGGTCGTCCTCGCCGAGATCGGCAAGGACGGCTTCACGGAAGCCCGGCGCAGGCATCCCGATCGGGTGATCAACGTCGGGATCCGCGAGCAGCTCCTGGTCGGGGCGGGCGCGGGCCTGGCCCTGGCCGGCCTGCGGCCCGTCGTGCACACCTTCGCCAGCTTCCTCGTCGAGCGGCCGTTCGAGCAGATCAAGCTGGACCTCGGACACCAGGACGTGGGCGCGGTGCTGGTGAGTGCGGCCGCGTCCTTCGACTGGCCCGCCGGAGGCTTCACCCACATGGCGCCCGGCGACGTGGCCCTGCTCGACACCCTGGACGGCTGGACCGTGCACGTTCCCGGCCATCCGGACGAGGCCGAGGAGCTGCTGCGGCAGGCGGTCGGCGCCGGGGACGACAAGGTGTACGTGCGGTTGTCCGTGCAGTCCAACGCGCAGGGCCTGCCGGTCGACGGGGCACGCTTCCGGACCGTCCGGGAGGGGCGCGCAGGGGTCGTCGTCGCCGTCGGGCCGATGCTCGACGCCGTACTCGCCGCCACGGAGGGACTCGACGTCACCGTCCTGTACGGGGTCACCGTGAGGCCCTTCGACGGGGCGGCCCTGCGCCGCGCCACGGAGGCGGCGGGCACCGGCGTCGTCCTCGTCGAGCCGTATCTGGCCGGTACGTCCGCGGCCGCCGCGGGCGACGCGCTGGCCGACGTACCCCACCGTGTCCTCGGCCTCGGCGTCCGCCGGCGTGAGCTGCGCCGGTACGGAACCATGGACGAGCACCTGACCGCGCACGGCCTCGACGCGGGGTCCCTGCGGGAGCGGATCGGCGGCTTCCTGGGCGTCTCGGGCCGACCGCGCCCCTGAGTACGCCCCCGCGCGGACCCGTGTGGACATGCGTGTCAGCCGGCCCTCGGAAGTCCCAGCTCCGGGTAGGCGTCGAGCAGCCGGGGCGGAGCCGCCTGGCGCCAGGAGTCGGCCAGGATGTCACGGAGTTCGTCGCCGTCCTCCAGGGCGGCGAGCCGGACCCTGACCCAGGCGAAGCCCGCCTCGTGGTCGGCGATCCAGAACTTGCCGGGCTCCGCAAGGACGAGTTCGTCGCGCTCCTCCTTGGGGCAGCGCACCGCGATGGAGGTCTCCTCCTCGGGCAGCGTGGCGAACATCTTCCCCGCGACCCGGAAGGTGGGCATGCTCCAGGCGATCTTCTCCGTGGTGTCCGGCAGGGAGAGGGCGGTACGGCGTACGTCTTCGGCATCCGGCATGGGACGCACCGTAGCCAATGGCACTGACATTGATATCGGCCGGCAGCTTCGGTCACTCCCGGCTCCCCGCCCGAGATCGTCGATGATTGAACCAGCTGCGATCGGATCGATACTGACCGTAATATTTTTCGAGCACCGGCTGCACGTTCGGGTCTCCCCGGACGCTTCATGGGTGGAGGCGGATGGTGCCTCTGGTGCCGGGGTGGGGACACGGCGCCTTCGATCAGCACAGGTACAGGGGAGGACCCGTGCAGCAGAGCGCTGCCGCGTGGTTGTTCGAGATCGCGCTTGGCTTGAGGGTGTTCGGCCCGGACGTCGTCCGAGGCTGCCGTCGGCTCCTGACGGCCGGCGTGCGGATCGGCATCACCGGACTGACCGGCACCCGCGCCCCGTCCCGCTCCGCCGAGTCGACCCGGGACGTCCCGTGAGCGGCGACGGCGGGCCGGAGGAGACCGGCGGGGCCGTCGGCGCACCGCGGGTGGTGCCCATCGACCAGTGGGACCCCACCGCGCAGATGGCGTACTGGGGTTTCCACCTTCAGCGCCGCCAGGACTACATGCGCTACGCCTATCTCCAGCTCGGCTCCGACGCCGACGCGGAGGAGGCCGTGGACCTGACCTTCGACCAGGTCATGGACCGCTGGCCGCGGATGCTGCGGATGGAGAACCTGGAGGGCTACGCCTGGACGATCCTCAAGCGCCGCATCATCGACATGCACCGCAAGCGCCGGCGCCGCCCGGAGCTGATGGAGATCGCCGCCTTCGAGGCGGCGCTCGCCGATCCGGCCGAGGATCCGTACGACACGCTCACCGACGCCATCGCCCTGTACGTCGCGGTCGGCTCCCTGAGCGAACGGCAGCGGGACGCGATCCTCCTCTACTACGGCATAGGTTTCACGGCTGCCGAAGCCGCCGTACTCATGGGCAACGAGGAGGCCACCGTCCGCTCCCAGCTCCGTACCGGACGCCGGCGCCTCGCCACCCTGCTCAAACTCCGCTGCCCGGAGCACCCCGACGGGAAGAACCCCTGATGAGCACCCTGCCGTCCGACCGCCGCACCATCGACGAACTGTTGGCCAAAGCGCGTACGCGGGATCGCTATGCCGACTACGACCTCGCGGGCGCCGAAGCCCGTCTGCGCAGCCGGCAGGCGGCCCGGCACCGCCCGCGCACCCCCGATGCCGCGCTCGTCCGGGCCGTGTGGACCACCCCCGAGGACGACCGCACCCCGGACGCGGACCGCGCCTGGTGGGACCTGAACGCCGTGAGCCTGCTGGTGCTGTTCGGGCCGGACGCCGACCGTCATCTGAGCGAGTTCATCGACAGCCAGTACGCGGACAAGACCGGCGCCCTGGTCTTCGCGTGTCTGCTGCACGTGGCGGGCGACAGCAGCGGGGCACGCTTCTGGTGGCGTTTCGCTGCCGGGGTCGGCCACCAGGTCGCCGAGTACTGCCTGTTCCTCGAACACGCCCACAGCGGTGAGTACCACGACGCCGACCACTGGCGCACCCAACTGGTGCGCGAGCACTTCGAACCCACCTACATGTGCGGCGACCGCGTCACCGCGCCCCTGGTCAACCCGGCGTTCATCGACCACGTCCACCCGCACATCGCCCGCCCTCACCACCCGGAGATCGGCACCGTCCCGCTCCCCCGGCCGCCTCTCGTGAAGGAGCTGCGCCACCTCACCTCCCTGCTGTAGCCGCGTCCGGGAGCGACGGCTCTTCACGCTCCGGGGACCGTCGCTCCCACCCGCTTGTAGAAGATCGTCGTCGGGCGCAGCTCACCCGACGGCGTCGCCGCGTAGTCGGGTATCGCCCCGAGCCGGGTCCAGCCCGCGGAGCGGTAGAGGGACTCGGCGGGGCTGTCGGTCTCGGTGTCCAGGTGCAGGAGGGTGATTCCGGCGGTGGCGGCCGCGCGCTCGGCGGTGGTCAAAAGGCCCCGGCCGACGCCCTGCCCGCGGCCGTCGCGGTGCACCATCAGCTTCACCAGCTCGGCGCGGTGGCGGCTGTTGGGTTTGTCGGGGAAGGCGAGGCTGACGGTGCCCAGGATCCGGTCCGCGGTGTGCGCCACCCACACGGCGAGGCGCCCGGCCGACACCGCGTCCACGCGCTCCTCCCACCAGGCGACGGCCGCCGCCCGCTCCAACGGGGCGAGAAAGCCGATCGAGGCCCCGCCCTCCACGGTGTCGATCAGCAGCTCGGCCAGCTCGCCCGCCGAGGCACGAAGGCGCTCGGCGTCCAGCCGGGAGACGGTGGTCACGGCAGCACCACCACCAGCGCGTACCGTACGTCCTCGGGGCCGGGACACCGGAAGCGCGTAGGCCCCCACACCCGCAGCCGCAGACAGTCCCCGGCGTCGAGCCGGTGTTCGACGTCCTGCGCGGCCACCTCCAGCGTTCCGTCGAGGACCCAGATGTGCTGCTCCAGGCCGGTCACGGGAGGCCGGTCGTAGGCGATGTCGGCGCCGGCCGTGAGCCGCCCCTCGACCAGTTCACCGCGCAGCCCCGCGTGCGGCGGGGACACCGATCGTCGTACGAATCCGGAGGCTTCGTCGGCCCAGACCGTCTGGTCGGCCGCGCGCACCACCGGGACGGGCTCCGCCTCGACCTCACTGAGCAGCTGCGACATGGTGCGTCCGTAGACGGCGCACAGCCGGTTCAGGAGCGAGGCCGTGGGGCTGATCTCGGCCCGCTCGGCGCGGGACAGCGTGGAACGGCTGACCCCACTGCGCTCCGCCAACTCCCCCAGGGACCAGGCGCGTTCGGACCGCAGCTCGGCCAGCCGGGCGCCGAGCCGGACATCGACGACATCGAGTCCCTCATCGTTTCCCATATTCGGGATGTTATCCCAGATGCGGGACGAGCCGCAGTGGCCCCGACCACTCCCCTCAGTCCACCGTCGCGGCCTCCGCCAGCGCCTCCAGCACCGGCCGGATCAGCGGATGCCCCTCCGCGCCGCGGCGTACGGCCGCGAAGACCCGACGCGTGGGCGCGACGCCGTCGACCGGTCGGACCAGCACGCCCGTGAGGTCCATGCCACGCAGGGCCGAGCGGGGCACCAGGGCGACACCCGCGTCGGCCGAGGCGAGGGCGACGACGGCCCGGAAGTCGTCGGAGGAGTGTTCGAGACGGGGTTGGAATCCGGCGTTCTCGCAGGCCAGGACGACCACGTCATGACAGGGGTTGCCGGGGTACGGGCCGATCCACGGGTCCTTGGCCAGCTCGGCGAGCGGGACCTCGGCGGCGTCGGCGAGCCGGTGGCCGAGCGGGACGACCGCGTCGAAGGGCTCGGCGTACAGGGGTACGGGGGTCAGGCGCGGGTCGTCCGCGTCCGGGGCGCCCCGGTACTCGACGGCGACCGCGATGTCGACCTGCCGGTCGAGCACCATCGGCAGACTGGCGTCGCCCTCGGCATCCTGGACGCGGACCTGGATGCCGGGTGCCGTGCGGGCAAGGCGGGCCAGCGCGGGGGCCACCACCAGGCCGATGCCGGTCGCGAAGGCGGCGACGGTGACCGTGCCCGCCGAGCCCGAGCTGTACGCGGCCAACTCCGCCTCGGCGCGCTCCAGTTGGGCCAGCACCTCGTTGGTGTGGCTGAGCAGGATCTCGCCGGCCGGAGTCAGCCGTACGCCCTTGGCGCCGCGCTCGACGAGCCGGTGGCCGGTCTCCTGCTCCAGCGCGGTCAGCTGCTGGGAGACGGCCGAGGGGGTGAGATAGAGCGCGGCGGCCGCCGCCGTGACCGTGCGGTGGTCGGCCACCGCACGGAGGATGTGGAGCCGCCGCGCTTCGATCATGCGACCGATTCTCTCAGGTCACAGGCGTCTTTCAGCCCTCGAGTTCCGCGCGGGCGGACACGAACGCGTCGACCGCCCGGTTCACGTCCCGCGTCGAGTGCGCGGCCGAGAGCTGGACCCGGATCCGGGCCTGGCCCTGCGGGACCACCGGGTAGGAAAAGCCGATCACGTACACGCCGCGCTCCAGGAGGAGCTCCGCCATGCGTCCGGCGACCGTCGCGTCACCGATCATGACGGGGGCGATCGCATGGTCACCGGGGAGGATGTCGAAGCCCTCAGCGGTCATCCGGGAACGGAACAGCGCGGTGTTCTCGGCAAGGCGGATGCGCAGGTCGTCGGCCGACTCCAGCAGGTCGAGCACCTTCAGGGAGGCCGCCGCGATCACCGGGGCGAGCGTGTTCGAGAAGAGGTACGGGCGGGAGCGCTGGCGCAGCAGGGCGACGATCTCGGCGCGGGCGGCGACATAGCCGCCGGAGGCGCCGCCGAGCGCCTTGCCGAGCGTGCCGGTGATGATGTCGACGCGGTCCATGACGCCGTGCAGCTCAGGGGTGCCGCGGCCGCCGGGGCCGACGAAGCCGACGGCGTGCGAGTCGTCGACCATGACCATGGCGTCGTAGCGGTCGGCGAGGTCGCAGATCTCCTTCAGAGGCGCGACATAGCCGTCCATCGAGAAGACGCCGTCGGTGACGATCAGACGGCGGCGCGCGTCGGAGGCCTCCTTGAGCTGGGCCTCCAGGTCGGCCATGTCACGGTTGGCGTACCGGAAGCGGCGCGCCTTGGAGAGGCGGATGCCGTCGATGATCGAGGCGTGGTTGAGGGCGTCGGAGATGACCGCGTCCTCGGCGCCGAGGAGGGTCTCGAAGACACCGCCGTTGGCGTCGAAGCAGGAGGAATAGAGGATCGTGTCCTCCTGGCCGAGGAACACGGACAGGCGCGCCTCCAGCTCCTTGTGCACCTCCTGCGTACCGCAGATGAAGCGCACGGACGCCATGCCGTAGCCCCAGCGGTCGAGGGCCTCGTGGGCGGCGGCGACGACCTCGGGGTGGTCGGCGAGACCGAGGTAGTTGTTCGCGCAGAAGTTGAGGACCTCGCCGGGGCGGCCGCCCGCGGTGACGCTCACGGTCGCGGACTGCGGGGTGCCGATGACGCGCTCGGGCTTGTGCAGACCGGCGGCGCGGATCTCGTCGAGGGTGGTGCGGAGGTCGTCGCGCACGGAGTCGAACATGGGAAGGGCTCCTAGGGGGTTACGCGGTTCGGAGTGGCTCGTGCGGACGCTCACGCGCTCCAGTCGAGGATGACCTTGCCGCCGCGGCCGCTCGCGGCGTCCGCGAAGGCGGCCTCGTAGTCGCGGTAGTCGTAGCGGCCGGTGATGACCGGTGCGAGGTCGAGACCGCCTTCGAGGAGGACGGACATCGCGTACCAGGTCTCGAACATCTCACGGCCGTAGATGCCCTTGATCGTGATCATGGAGGTGACGATCCGGGACCAGTCGACCGGGAACTCCTCGGCGGGCAGGCCGAGCATCGCGATCCGGCCGCCGTGCGTCATGTTGGCGATCATGTGGCGCATCGCCTCGGGGCGGCCGGACATCTCCAGGCCGATGTCGAAGCCCTCGCGCAGACCGAGGGCGCGCTGCCCGTCGGCGATGGTCGACTCCGCGACGTTCAGCGCGAGGCTGACGCCGATCTTGCGGGCGAGATCGAGACGCTCCTCGCTGACGTCGGTGATGACGACGTTGCGGGCACCCGCGTGCCGGGCCACGGCCGCGGCCATCAGACCGATCGGGCCCGCGCCCGTGATGAGGACGTCCTCGCCGACCAGGGGGAAGGAGAGTGCCGTGTGCACGGCGTTGCCGAACGGGTCGAAGATCGCGGCGACGTCAAGGTCGACCGGGACCCGGTGCACCCACACGTTGGCGGCGGGCAGGGCCACGTACTCGGCGAACGCGCCGTCGCGGCCGACGCCCAGGCCGACCGTGGCGCGGCACAGGTGGCGGCGCCCGGCCAGGCAGTTGCGGCACTTGCCGCACACGAGGTGGCCCTCGCCGCTGACCCGGTCGCCTGCCTTGATGTCGGCGACGTCGCGGCCGGTCTCGACGACCTCTCCGACGAACTCGTGGCCGAGGACGAGCGGCGTGCGGATGGCCTGCTGCGCCCAGCCGTCCCAGTTGCGTATGTGCAGGTCGGTGCCGCAGATCCCGGTCCTGAGGACCTTGATCAGTACGTCGCCGGGGCCGATCTCCGGTTCCGGGACGTCCGTCAGCCAGAGCCCGGGCTCCGCCTTCTCCTTGACCAGCGCCTTCAAGCTGCGGCTCCCGTGGTGAGATCCCGGAGCAGGGCACACCGAAGGGGGGCCGTACCGGGGAGAGGGGTGATTTCCCGGAGAAATCTGCCGCACGGGGGCGCCGTCGGTCCATCGAGGATTTCTTAAGCGCTGCCGCAGCTTTCCTTCACGCCTCCGGCCAGGGCTTTCCTTCACGCCTCCGGCCGCGGGCGTCAGATCCCCCCGGTGTTCTCCCTGCGCTCGATCCGCTCGACCAGTTCCGCCGCCATCGACTTGATGGTCTCCAGGCCCGCCTTCCCCCACGGGCGGGGTTCGAGGTCGACGACGCAGATCGTCCCGAGGGCGATGCCCGTGTGGTCGATGAGCGGGGCGCCCAGGTAGGAACGGACGCCGATCTCGTCGACGACCGGGTTGCCGGCGAAACGCGGGTAGTCGCAGACGTCTTCCAGGACCAGCGCCCTGCGGCGGACCACCACATGGGGGCAGAACCCGTAGTCGCGGGTCATGTAGCGCCCGACGACCTTCACGGTGCCGTCCGGGGCGGCCGGGGGCGGCCGGGTGACCGAGACGTTTCCGTCCGGGGTGTGCAGGCCCGCGAAGAACTGCCGGTTCTCGTCGATGAAGTTGACCATCGAGTACGGCACCGCGGCGACCTCGGCGAGCCGGTCCGCGAAGGCGTCGAAGGCGGGTTCCGTGTGCTCCCCCAGGCCCAGTCGGCGCAGCCGCCTGACACGGGCGGGGGCGTCCTTGTCCTCC
Organism: Streptomyces sp. NPDC007095; assembly: GCF_040634475.1. Lineage (NCBI taxonomy): Bacteria > Bacillati > Actinomycetota > Actinomycetes > Kitasatosporales > Streptomycetaceae > Streptomyces > Streptomyces sp. NPDC007095. Next base: position 2,547 of record NZ_JBEYFS010000071.1, on the reverse strand, counting down.
GGGGTCAGCAGCAGACGACCGGCCGGGCGCGGCGGGTCGTAACTCATCTACGGGCTCCCTGGTGTGGGGCGGGCGTCATGGTGTGTGGGCTCCGTGGCGGGGGACATGGGTCGGGTGCGGGCTCAGCCGGCCGAAGGGGTGCGCCTGGCGCGGGCTCAGCGGCTGGGGGCGTGCGTCGGTGCGTGGACGAGGAGGTGGCGGACCAGGGTGAGCAGCGTCTGCACGCCCGAACTGGAGATCCGGGCGTCACAGCGCACGATGGGGATCTCGGGGTCGAGGTCGATGGCCGCGCGCACCTCCTCGGGGTCGTAGCGGTAGGCACCGTCGAACTCGTTGACGGCGACGATGAAGCCGAGACCGCGCTGCTCGAAGAAGTCGACGGCCGCGAAACAGTCCTCCAGGCGACGGGTGTCGGCGAGGATCACCGCACCGAGCGCGCCCTCGGACAGCTCGTCCCACATGAACCAGAACCGCTGCTGCCCGGGGGTGCCGAACAGGTACAGGACGTGTTCCGGATCGAGGGTGATGCGGCCGAAGTCCATCGCCACGGTGGTCTCGACCTTGTTCTCGATGCCGTCGAGATTGTCGGTCGCGGCGCTGACCGTGGTGAGCAGCTCCTCCGTGCTGAGCGGCGCGATCTCGCTCACCGCGCCCACGAAGGTCGTCTTGCCGACTCCGAACCCTCCGGCCACCAGGATCTTCAGCGCGGTGGGGAAGGGATCAGAGCTGTCGTCGTAGTCCATCGAGCACTGCCTCCAGAAGAGACCGGTCAGTGGGGTTGTGGTGGAACTCGGGCGGCTTGGTGGTCAGTGCCCCGCAGTCGACGAGGTCGGAGAGCAGCACCTTGGTGACCGCCGCAGGCAGCTTCAGGTGTGCGGCGATCTCCGCGACCGAGACGGGCGCCCGGCACAGTTCGAGTGCCTGGGTGTGCTCGGGACCGAGGTAGCCCAGAGGTGTTGCCCCGGTGGCCATCACCTGCGACAGCAGGTCGAGGGCGGTGGTCGGCCGGGTCCGGCCGTTGCTGACCGTGTAGGGGCGCACCAGCCGTCCGGCCGCGTCGTCGAGCCAGGGCCCGTCGCCGGCCGCGGCCACGCTCAAGGCCTCATCGCAGGCGGTTCCACGGCGGCCTGCCGGGGCGCGGTCATCAGATACGGACGGACGCTCTTGACCAGCATCGCCATCTCGTAACCGAGCACCGCCGCGTCGGCCTCGCGGCCGGCGAGCACGGCGAGACAGGTGCCGGAGCCCGCGGTGGAGACGAACAGCAGGGTCGAGTCGAGTTCGACGACGACCTGGCGTACGTCTCCGCCGTCGCCGAAGCGCACGCCCGCGCTGCGGCCGAGCGAGTAGAGGCCGGAGGCGAGCGCCGCCATGTGGTCGGCGCTGTCCGGGTCGAGTCCGTGGACCGACTTCACGAGTCCGTCGCAGGAGAGGAGTACCGCGCTGGTCGTGTGCGGTACGCGCTGTACGAGGCCGCTCATCAGCCAGTCGAGATCGGATACATGGGCGTGGGCGGTCGGCGCGTCGCTCGCCATGGTGGATCGACTCCTTGAAGTACGAAGGTCTGCCGGAGCGCAGGGTGTGGGGGTGCGGGAAGGCGTGCGGGTGGGGGTCGTCAGGGGGGTGGTCATCCGGCCGTTGTGCTCCCGTCGTGCCGGGCCGTGTGGTCGTGTCCGGGCGCGGGTGCGCTGTCGCGGGTCCCGTGCGCCTCGCGCGGGGCGGGCGCATGCGCCGTGTGGGTGTCGGCTATGCGGGGCGCGCCCGTGGACGTCTGGTCGACGCGGATCACATCGAGCGGCGGCGACGGGTCCAGGTGCCGCAGGTCCGGGTGCGGCGGGTCCGGGTGCCGCAGGTCCGGGTGCGGCGGGTCCGGGTGCCGCAGGTCCGCGTGCGGCGGGTCCCGGTGCAGCAGGTCCGGGTGCGACAGGTCCGGGTGCCGCAGGTCCCGGTGCAGCAGGTCCGGGTGCGACAGGTCCGGGTGCAGCAGGTCCCGGTGCAGCAGGTCCGGGTGCGACAGGTCCGGGTGCGGCAGGTCCCGGTGCAGCAGGTCCGGGTGCAGCAGGTCGGAGTTCGGCAGATCGGGGTGCGGCAGATCGGGGTGCGGCAGATCGGGGTGCGGCCGCTCCAGGTGCGGTGCTCCCCTGTGCGGTGCCTCCGTGCGCCCTTCCTCGGCGTGCTGGGCCTCCGCGAGCCCGATCCCCCGCTGGAACGCCGCCATCAGGCCGGGGTCGTGGCCGACGACCTGCTCCGGATCCTGGCGGGGCAGGGGCCCGTCGCGCAGTTGGGGCGCGATGTGCTCCTGGGCGCGCCGCTTGGGCAGCTGCGGCTTGCCCATGGTGCCGCGCACCACGCCGTTGCGGGGGGTGGGCGGCATGGCCGCGTTCTCCGCGACCACGGGCCGGTCGTCGGGGCGGATGCCGGGCAGGGCCTCGGCCGGGTTGGGTCCGGCCGACGGTCATGGCGGCGTCGAGGCCCGGGTCGTTCATGCCCCAGCCGTTATCGACGAAGTGCAGGCTGAGTAGCCGGTCAACGTCGCGGAGGAAGTGC
>NZ_JBEYFS010000070.1:0-52824 GCF_040634475.1 Streptomyces sp. NPDC007095 | reverse complement strand
GCCCTCGTACTGGACGTACTTGGGTCTGTGCCTGGTGCGGTGAGAGTGCGTGCATGGCGTCGCAGGGCAGACGGGAATTTGACGACAGGGCCTAGCACGGCGGCTCAGCCGAGCCGGGCCACGATGTGCGGAAGGTCGGCGGTCGAGCGGATTCCGGGGGACGCCTCGCACAGGACCGGTACGGCGTTGACGGCGCGGTTCGCCGTGTACGAGGGCGACATGGCGGCCATCCGGTCGAGCGGCACCGGGAAGCGCAGGTCGATGTCGAGTGGCGCGTCACCTTCGATCGTGATGTGCCAGCCGGTGGCGCGGACGTCCCAGGCGCGGTCGAGGTCGGTGGTGCAGTACCAGGTGGCCCGGAAGCGCAGCAACGGCCGGCCGTCCCGCAGTCCCGAGACCGTGATCCGCTGGGCGGCCACGGTGCCCGGCCGCAGGGTGCCCGCCGCGATGTGGACCGGGCGGGGCGCGGTCGCGACCTCCCCCTCGGCCTCCACCGAGTCGAGCGGGATCGAGAGGGTGTCGGCGACCATGTGCAGCGACGGGCCGAAGCTGTCGCGCACCACGGACAGCCGGCGCTCGTCGTACTCGGCGGGGGGTTTGCCGAACCCCATCACGTCGAAGAGGAGTCCGGGCGAGTCGCGCTGGGAGAGATCGGCGAACTCCTCGATCGTCAGGCCGTCGAGCCGTCGTTGGATCGAGGTCAGGGCGAGGGGCAGCGCCTCCGTGATGAACCCCGGGCTGCTGCCCGTGCTGTGGATCGAGGACTTGCCGCTCTCACACGCGGCCTCGACCCGCTCGCGCACCGCGGGGTCGAGGCCGGCGGCGCGATGGAACTCGCCCCGCGTCGTCACGATGTTCGCGCCCGAGGCCAGCAACCGGCACACCTCGTCCATGTCGCAGGCGCGCGGCATGTAGAGGACGCAGTCGGCGCCGAGCGCCACGATCTCGTCGATGTCGTGAGTGGCGATCACACCGGTCGGGCCCAGGCCGCACAGCTCCGCCGCGTCACGTCCCGCCTTGTCCGTCGTGTGCGCGTACAGCCCGGCCAGCGTCAGGTCCGGATGTTCGAGGACCGCCCGCAGCGCGCGGGAGCCGATGTTGCCGCTGGCCCATTGGACGACCCGGTAGTGAGGCCTGGCGTCCGTCCGTACGGTCATGGGAACCCCCTGATCCTCCGGCGCAATGGTGAGAACCATACTCTCCGAAATAGAGAATGGAACTCCCCGTGCGGGTGGGTCAGGGGGGCGGGACCCGTGTTACGCGGAGGCGGACCTGCCCGCCGTGGCCGGAACGCCCGAGATGCCGCCCAGGCAGAACTGCCAGACCTCCTCGGAGGTCACCGGGTGGGCGTGGCTGTCGGCGGGGACGCCGTGGGCCTGTGAGGCGAACATGACGGTCTGCATGACGAGGGCGGCCTGACGGCGGGGTTTCCCGCCGGCGATGAGACCGGCCTCGGCGGCCTGCTCGATGATTTCAGTGAAGACCGTGAGCAGCGGGATGTGGGCGGTCGCCACCTGCTCGGGGTGCTTGACCAGCAGTTGCAGCGCGAAGTCGTTGAACAGCGGGCGCTGGACGCCGGGGCTGGGGTGCGACTGCTCGTAGAGAGTCTCGACGGCGATCCGCAGGCGCTGCAGCGGATCGCTCTCCGTGGCGGACGCCTCGCGGACCTTGGCGGCGCCCATCGAGAGCGCGTCCTCGAACAGGGCGAGGAGCAGCTCGTGCTTGCCGTCGAAGTGCTGGTAGAAGCTGCGCAGGGATTGCTTCGAGCGGTCGACGACCTCCTGCACGGTGAAGTCGGTCGTGCCCTTCTCGACGATCAACTCCTGTGCCGAGTCCAGGAAGCGCTGCACGCGTTGCTCGGCGCGAAGCTTCGCGGCACGGGTCGATCGCTCTACGGCGCGCTGGCGCCACGCTGGTTCTTCGGGGACTGCGGTCACTTGCAGAACGATACTCCACTTCAGTGGGAATAAGTTGCGGCGCCCTACCGAATCGCGCATCGCAGGTTACGAGACTCTTACTTGCGTTCACTGAGAATGATATTCTCACCGCATGCATCTGGGATGGCAGGCGAAGCAGCGCCCCGACGCGATCGCGGTCATCGAGAGCGGCGGCAGGACCGTCACATACGCCGAGCTCGACGCACGGTCCCGGCAGCTGGCGGCGGCCTTCGGCCTCAGGCCGGGGGACGCCATCGCGATCCGTATGCCCAGCGGCGCGGCCTTCCTCGAAGTCGCCTGGGCCGCCCAGCGTTCCGGCCTCCTCTATACGCCGGTCAACATCCATCTCCTCCCCGCCGAGGTCGAGGAGATGGCGGAGGGCAAGCTGCTCATCACCGAGGAGGTGTACGAGCGCCTGCTCGCGGCGCCCGGCACGGGGGAGTTCGAGGAGTGCGAGGGGCGGGAGCTCCCCTTCTCGGGAGGGACCACCGGGCGTCCCAAGGCCGTGCGCAAGCAGCTCACCGCGGGCCCGATGGGCGACCCCGCGGCCGAGTGCGTACAAGTGGCCCAGGGGCTGGCCCACTACGGCTTCGGCCCTGAGGCCGTGTACCTCTCGACGGCCCCGTTCCACCACGCCTCACCGCTCGTCTACTGCATGTCGCTGCTGCGGCTCGGCGCGACCCTCGTGGTCATGGACCGCTTCGACGCGGCCGAGTGCCTGGAGCTGATCGAGCGTCACCGGGTCACGCACGCACAGTTCGTCCCCACCATGTTCGTCCGCTTGCTGAAGCTGCCCGCCGCGCGGCGCGCCCGTGACCTGAGCAGCCTGCGCGTGGTCCTGCACGGTGCCGCGCCCTGCCCGGTGGAGGTCAAGCGGCGGATGCTCGACTGGTTCGGTCCGATCATCCACGAGTTGTACTCCGGGACCGAGGCGTACGGCTTCACGGTCATCGGTCCGCAGGAGTGGCTGGCCCACCCGGGATCGGTGGGCAGGGCGGGCGACGACGTCCGCATCGTCGACGGCGTCGTCCACTTCGGCGAGAACACCCTGGGTGACATCGGGTACCTCGACGAGGACGGCTATCTGTATCTGACCGACCGGGTCGAGCACACGATCGTGTCCGGCGGGGTCAACATCCACCCGCAGGAGGCCGAGGACGTCCTGGTCATGCACCCCGGGGTGGCCGACGTCGCGGTGATCGGGGTCCCGGACCCCGAGAGGGGCGAACGGGTCCTCGCGGTGGTCCAGCCGGCCGCCGCCGACGTGACCGCCGACGAGCTGCTCGCGTACTGCCGGGAGCGTCTCGCCCCGTACAAGTGCCCGCGCGCCGTCGACTTCGTCCTCAGTCTGCCCAGGGATCCCAGCGGCAAGTTGCGCAAGGGCCCGCTCCGGGAGACGTACTGGCGGAACCACGAAACGAGGATCGTCTGACATGGCATGGGACTTTTCCACCGAGCCGGAGTTCGAGAAGAAACTGGAGTGGATCAGGTGGTTCCGCGCCGAGCGCGTGGACCCGCTGGACCTGGTGTACCCGGACCGGGCCTTCCACCCCCTCGACGAGGAGACCGGCCCGGTCGTCCGGGCTCTCAAGCAGCAGGTGCGCGACCAGGGCCTGTGGGCGCCCCACCTCGGCCCGGAGCTCGGCGGACGCGGCTTCGGACAGCTCAAGCTGGCCCTCATCAACGAGATCCTGGGCGAGTCCAGTTGGGCCCCTGTCATCTTCGGCACGGCCGCGCCGGACACCGGCAACGCCGAGATCATCGCTCGCTACGGCACCGAGGAGCAGAAGGAGCGCTATCTCAAGCCGCTGCTCGAAGGCGAGTGCTTCTCCTGTTTCTCCATGACCGAGCCGCAGGCCGGCGCCGACCCGAAGATGTTCACCACACGCGCCGAACGGGACGGCGACGACTGGGTCATCACGGGCCGCAAGTTCTTCTCCTCCAACGCGCGCACCTCGAAGTTCGTCATCGTGATGGCCGTGACCGACCCGGACGTCAGCGCCTACCGGGGCATGTCGATGTTCCTGGTGCCCAGCGACACTCCGGGCATCCGGATGGAGCGCCACCTCGGTCTGATGAGCGAGGCCCCGGACGAGGGCATGCACGCGCTCATCGAGTACGACGGCGTCCGCGTCCCCGGTGACGCGCTGCTCGGCGGTGAGGGCCAGGCCTTCGCGATCGCGCAGACCCGGCTCGGCGGCGGGCGGGTCCATCACGCGATGCGGGTCGTGGGCCAGTGCCAGAAGGCACTGGACATGATGGCCGAGCGCGCCCTGTCCCGGGAGACCCAGGGCAGCAGGCTGGCCGACAAGCAGCTCGTCCAGGCGGACCTTGCCGACTCGTACGCGCAGTTGCAGCAGTTCCGGCTGTTCGTGCTGCACACGGCCTGGCAGATCGACCGGTACCAGGACTACAAGCGGGTCCGGAAGGACATCTCCGCCATCAAGTTCCTGACGCCGAAGGTGCTGCACGACATCGTGTACCGCTCCATGCACCTGCACGGCGCCCTGGGCGTGTCCAACGAGATGCCCTTCGCCGACATGTGGACCGGCGCGGCCGTCATGGCGGTCGTCGACGGGCCCTCGGAGATCCACAAGGTCACGGTGGCCAAGGACCTCCTGCGCGGCTACGAGGCCGCGTCGGGGCCCTGGCCCTCACAGCATCTGCCCGCTCGCCGGGAGTGGGCCCGCAAGCAGCTGGAGAACATGTGAACATCGAGTCGCTCGCCCGCTGGCTGGACGGTCAGGACATCGCTCCGGGTGAACCGGTCGAGGTGTCCCTCATTTCCGGGGGCACCTCCAACGACATCTTCGACATCAGGCGAGGCGAGCGGCGGATGGTGTTGCGCAAGCCCCCGGAGAAGGTCCCGCCGGGCCGCAACGAGACCATGCTGCGGGAGTTCCGGGTACTGAACGCGCTGGGCGGGACCGAGGTGCCGCACCCGGAGGCCATCGCGGTCTGCGACGACACCGACGTGATCGGCTCGTGCTTCTACCTCATGGGCCATGTGAACGGCTGGTCACCGATGAACACCGACGGCTGGCCCGAGCCCTTCAGGAGCGACCTGTCCCTGCGCCCCGGTCTCGCCTACGAGCTGGTGGAGGGCATCGCCAAGCTCGGCAACGTCGACTGGCGGGCCCAGGGACTCGAAGGGTTCGGCCGGCCGGACGGCTTCCACGACCGCCAGGTGGACCGCTGGCAGGCGCACCTGGCGAAGTTCAGGTTCCGCGAGATACCGGGACTGGACGCGGCGGCCGCCTGGTTGCGCACGCACCGGCCCCGCCACTGGGAGCCGGGCATCATCCACGGCGACTACCAGTTCGCCAACGTGATGTTCAAGCACGGGGCGCCCGCCGAGCTCGCCGCCCTGGTCGACTTCGAGATGGCCACCGTCGGCGACCCGCTGCTCGACCTCGGCTGGGTCGTCATGGGCTGGCCGAACGCCGACGAGGACCGGGACGCCGCGGGCAGGTACGCCGACTACACGGGAATGCCGGACCGGGCCGACATCATCGAGCACTACGCCAAGGTCAGCGGCCGGGACGTCGGCGACATCGACTACTACGTGATCCTCGCCCGGTTCAAGATGGCGATCGTGCTGGAGGGCGGCTATGCCCGCCATGTGAAGGGCGACGGCGGCAACCCGAAGATGGCCTACTACGGGGACGCGGTCCTGCAGATGGCGGCCCAGGCGGCCGAACTGGCCGCGACGACACGGCTATGAGGGCGGCCCGATGCCACGCCGTCGGCGGCCCGGTGGTCGTCGAGGAGGTCCCCGACCCGGACGGTGAGGTACCCGTCGACGTGCACTACGCGGCGGTGAACTTCGCCGACATCCTGGTGATCCGGGGCACCTACCAGGTGAAGGCGGACCTGCCGTTCACTCCGGGCAGCGAGTTCGCCGGGGTGGTCGCCGAGTCGGGACACGGGTTCGAGAAGGGTGAGCGGGTCTTCGGGTCCGTATTCGTCGGTGCCTTCGCCGAGCGGGTCGCCGTCCGGGCGGCCAGCCTGTACCGGATCCCCGACACGATCCCGACCCGGCGCGCGGCGGCCTTCGGGGTCTCGCACGCCACCGCGTACAACGCGCTGACACTGATCGGCCGCCTCCAGGAGGGGGAGCGGGTGGCGGTGCTGGGCGCGGCCGGCGGGGTCGGTCTCGCGGCCGTGGAACTGGCCGCGCTGCTCGGCGCGGAGGTGGTCGCCGTGTCCTCCACCGCGCAGAAGCGGGCGGCCTGCCTCAAACAGGGCGCTCACGAGGCACTCCCGTACGACGACCTCAAGCGGCGGCTGCGGGATGCGGGCGGCGCCGACGTCGTGATCGACCCGGTCGGCGGACCGCACTCCGAACAGGCGCTGCGGGCCATGCGCTGGGGCGGCCGGTTCGTGAACGTCGGCTTCGCCAGCGGCGAGGTGCCCCGGCTCCCGCTCAATCTGGCGATGCTCAAGGGCGTCACGATCCACGGCTTCGACTTCGGCGGCTGGGCGCGGCACGGCCGGGAGCGGCTGGCCGTCACCCGCGCCGAGCTGAACCGCATGTTCGCCGAGGGTCTGATCCACCCCCGGGTCCATGCCGTCCACCCGCTCGACGAGGTGGCGACCGCCCTGGACCTGGACCGCCGCGCCATCGGCAAGACCCTTCTGGAGGTGGGCCGTGGAGTTTGAGTTCGACGAGGACCAACGGCTGCTGCAACGGCTGGTGAGGGAAACGGTCGCCAAGTCCCGCTCGCAGCCCGAGGACCGGCTCTGGGCGACCTATCTGGAACTGGGGTGGCTGGAGGCCCCTCCGGTGGAACTGGCCATCGTCCTGGAGGAGTTGGGGTACGCCGCTGATCCGACCCCCTTCCTGGCCACGGCCACCTGGTTCGCTCCGCTCGCCGGGCGGCTGCCGGGCGGCTCGGGAACCGGAGTGTTCGACGGCACCGGTCGGTTCGTCCTCGACGCGGACCGGGCGGACGAGATCGCCCTGCTCACCCGCGACGGCGTACGGATCGTGGCGGGCCCGGAGCTCGGCGCGGCACGCGTCGACATCTTCGACCCCACCCTCCACACGGCCCATGTCGAGGTCCCCGACCTGGTCCCCGGGATCCCGGACCTCGCCCTGATGGGTCTGGCGATCTCCACGGTCGGCAGCTGCCGGCGCATCCTGGACCTGGCCGTCGCCCATGTGAAGGAACGCGTCCAGTTCGACGTGCCCATCGGCTCCTTCCAGGCCGTCAAGCACAAGGCGGCGGACATGTACGTCGCCATCGAACGGGCCCGGGCCCTCGCCTACTTCTCCGCGCTGACCATCGCCGAGGACGACCCACGGAGCGGCAGGGCGGCCTCGATGGCCAAGGCCGCCGCCGGGGAGTGTCAGCGGACCGTCTTCCGTAACGGCTTCCAGCTCTTCGGAGCGATGGGCTTCACCTGGGAGAACGAACTGCAGATCCACCTCAAGCGGGCCATGGCCGGCGATCTGCTGCTGGGGACGGCGGCCGTACACCGCAGGGCGTTGCTGGAACAGACGCGGCAGGAACGGGAGAGGCCGGGGTCGCAGCGGGAGAGGTCCGGGCCGGATCTGGAGAGGTCCGGGCCGGATCGGGAGACGAGAGGGCAGGAAGGGGTGGTGGCGGGATGAAGCTGGACTCCGGCTCCGAAGTGGAGGAGTTCCGCGCCGAGTTCGCCGCCTTCCTCGACGCCCACCTGCCCACCCCCGGCGAGGCCCACCCCGCGTCGCGGTCGAGCGCCGACGTCCCCGCGTGGGCGCGCCGCTGGCAGCGCACGCTGTTCGACGCGGGCTGGCTGCTGCCCGGCAAACCCCCCGAGTACGGCGGCCGGGACGCCACCCTGCCGCAGCAACTCGCCCACCTGGAGGAGCTGTCGGGGCGGCGGATCTACCACAGCTTCAACCCCCAGGGCATCGGCATCATCGCGGCCTCGATCCTCACCTTCGGGACCGAGGAGCAGAAGCAGCGCTGGGCGATCCCCATCCTGCGCACCGAGATCACGGCGGCGCTCGGCATGAGCGAGCCGGGCGCCGGATCCGACCTCGCCGGGCTGCGCACCCGCGCGGTCCTGGACGGCGACCACTTCGTCGTCAACGGGCAGAAGGTGTGGACCTCGGGCGCGCACGACGCGGACGTCCTGTTGACGTTCGTCCGCACCGACCCGGCCGTGCCCAAGCACAAGGGCATCAGCGTGCTGCTCATCCCCACCGACACCGAGGGCGTGGTGCGCAGGCCGTTCGCGTCCATGGCCGCGCAGGACGACCTCGATTTCAACGAGGTGTTCTTCACCGACGTCAGGGTCCCGCGCGAGAACCTCGTCGGCCCCCTGAACAAGGGCTGGTCGGTGGCGCACGGCTCGCTCGGGCACGAGCGGACCATGCTGTGGCTGAGCTTCGCCGAGCGCCTCGACGACCTGATCCGGGACGCGCCCAGCGACGAGGAGTGGTACGCGACACTCCTCATGGACGCCCAGGCGCTCAGGCTTCTCGGCTACCGCCAACTGGGCGGCGACCACGACCCGGCGGAGCTTTCGGTCCTCAAGCTGCTCGGCTCCGAGGCGATCCAGGTCGCGAGCCTCAACGCACTGGAGGACCGCGGGCCGGAGGGCCTGGTCCATCCCGAAGTGACCGGCCCGCCGAACCATATGAGCATCGACAACTTCATCTCCAGCTGGTTCGAGCGGTACGCGCGCAGCTTCGCCGGGACGATCGCGGGCGGCACCTCGGAGATCCAGCGCAACATCATCGCCGAGCGCATCCTCGGCCTGCCGAGATGACCCAGGAGGACGTGGATGGACCAGATTCTGTACGAGGTCGAGGACCGGGTCGCGGTCATCAGCCTCAACCGGCCCGAGGTCGCCAACGCCCAGACCATGAGCCTCCTCGACGACCTGGACGCGGCCTGGACCCGCGCCGCGGCCGACGAGGACGTACGGGTGATCGTGCTGCGGGGCAACGGACGGCACTTCTCGGCCGGCCACGACCTGAAGGACCGCTGGCCGAGCCCCGACAAGATCACCCTGGAGTGGATCTACACCGCCGAGGCGCGCAGATACCTGGAGTACACCCTGCGCTGGCGCAATGTGCCCAAGCCGTCGATCGCCGCGGTCCAGGGCAAGTGCATCGCGGGCGGCCTGATGCTGTGCTGGCCCTGCGATCTGATCGTGGCCGCCGAGAACGCCGAGTTCTCCGATCCCGTGGTGCACATGGGCATCGGGGGAGTGGAGTACCACGGTCACACCTGGGAGCTCGGACCGCGCAAGGCCAAGGAGATCCTCTTCACCGGACGGGCCGTCACCGCCGAGGAGGCGGAGAAGGTCGGCATGGTCAACCGTGTCGTACCGCTCGACGAACTGGACGCGGCGACCATGGAGTTGGCCGGGCAGATCGCGCGGATGCACCCCTTCGCGCTCCGCCAGGCCAAGCGGGCCGTCAACCAGACCCTGGACGTGCAGGGCTTCTACGCGGCCGTCCAGTCGGTGTTCGACATCCATGAGACCGGGCACGGGAACGCGCTGAGCGTGGGCGGATACCCGATCCTCACGCGGTTGGAAGAGATGAAGGACCACATCAAGGCGCAGTGAACGCGGCCGGCTTGAAGATGACGTCCTGAGGGGCGGGGCGCGAAACGCGCCCCGCCCCTCAGAACGACCCAGCGGACAGACCTCGTTCAGCCGCGCTCGTGACGGAAGACCTTCCCTCCCTTCATCACGAAGCGGACGTCGGCCATCACCGAGATGTCCTCCAGCGGATTGCCGGGTACGGCGATCAGGTCCGCGAGGAGTCCCTCGGCGATCCGTCCGCGGTCCTCGGCGTCGATCAGTTCGGCCGCGTTGACCGTCGCCGCCCTGAGCACCTCCAGCGGAGTCATCCCGCGCTCGACGAGGGCGATGAGCTCCTGGGCGCCGCGGCCGTGCGGGATCGCCGGCGCGTCGGTGCCGACCGCGATCTTCACGCCCGCCTTGAGGGCCCGGGCGACGACCGTCCTGGCGTGCGGGAAGATCTCGCCGGCCTTGGCCTTCAGTTCGGGTGGGGCCTTGGAGATGTCCATGCCGTCGATCAGAGCGGTCGTGGCGACGAGGAAGGTGCCGCGCTCGGCCATCAGCTCGATGGTCTCGTCGTCCAGCAGGAAGCCGTGCTCGATGCAGTCGATGCCGGCCTCCACGGCCGACCGGACGGCGGCGGCGCCGTGGGTGTGCGCCGCCACCTTGAGTCCGCGCCGGTGGGCCTCGTCCACGATGGCCCGCAACTCCTCGTCGGAGTAGTGCTGCGCGCCCGCGGTGCCGGTGTGGGACATGACCCCGCCCGACGCACAGACCTTGATCAGCTGGGCGCCGTACTTGATCTGGTAGCGGACGGCCTTGCGCACCTCGTCGACGCCGTTGGCGATGCCCTCCTCCAGGGAGAGGGGCATGACGCCGGGGGCGTACGCGGCGAACATCGTGGGGTCCAGATGCCCCCCGGTCGGGGTGATCGCGTGCCCCGCGGGGACGATGCGGGGGCCGTCGATCCAGCCGGCGTCGATGGCCTTGGCCAGGGCGACGTCCAGCAGATAGCCGCCGGTCTTCACGAACAGGCCGAGGTTCCTGACGGTGGTGAAACCCGAGCGCAGTGTCCGGCGTGCGTTGGCGACCCCGCGGAGCATGCGCAGCGGCGGGTCGTCCTGGACGGGGGAGAGGCCCGGGACCTCGCCCCGGCCTCCCATGAGGAGGTTGACCTCCATGTCCATCAGGCCGGGCAGCAGGGTGACGTCGCCCAGATCCAGGACGTCACCCTCGCCTCCTTCTCCGCCGTCGCTTGCGATGCGGTCGCCGTCGACGGTGACCAGGCCCGGTTCCTCGATCCGCCCCGTGTCGACGTGCAGGACGCGGGCGGCCTTGAGCGTGATCACGCTCAGACCTGCGGCTCGGCGATGACGTCGAGGTAGGCGGCGCCCGAGTCGGGGACGCGGGGCTGCTTCCAGACCTCGATGGGGAACGACACCATGACGAGGGAGAACATGAGCAGCATCAGATTGCGTTCGGGCTCGGGCAGGTCGTCGAGCGGGAACGTGTCGAGGTGTGTCGTCGCGCGGTCAAGCAGGGGGAACGCCGCGTCGTAGAACGCCTGCATGTCGGCCATGCTGCTGGCGAGGCGCTTGGCGTAGCGTTCGCGTTCGCTGCCGAGGACCCAGTCGCTGTAGGGCTCTAGTTCGGCGAAGTCACTCGGCAGCATCGGCGTGCTCCTTCACGTAGTCCCTCACGACCTTGTGGAGGTGACGCAGGAGGATCTCCTGGTCGTTGAGGGGGAAGTCGGTGACGTAGCGGCCCTTGAGCATGGTCTGGGTCGCCTCGAGGGTGTTGCCGTCCTGGAGTGCGTACTCCTTGAAGGTGACGGCGGCGAGTTCCTGGGCGAGGCGGTCGCGGGCCGTCTTCGCGGGGACGAAATAGAGGTTCGCCTCGAACAGGTGCTTGTCCACGGCCGTCGGCCAGTAGTGGTACGTCAGATACCAGCCCGGTGCCCAGATGAGCAGCATGAAGTTGGGGAACAGCACGAAGGAGTCGGTGCCCCAGGAGCGGTGGCGGGCCGGGTTGACACCGGTCGGCAGTGGGTCCAGGCCCGCGATGTCGGGCCGGTCCCAGGGGCCGAACAGGCCGCTGCGCAGCTCCCGTTCGATCGGCTTGACCATCGAGGGGTCCTTCGGCGGCGCCATGCCGCCCCAGGACGAGATCATCGAGTGCGGGCTGTGCAACTCGTAGTGGAGCGCCTCGAAGCCGTAGCCCAGGAGCTTCTCCGCCTCCTCCTTGGTGGCCTGCTTCTGGTGCAGGACGGGTGCGTGGTAGAACTCCGCGAAGGCGTCTATGAACAGCTTCCAGTTGCTGCCGACCTCGGCCTTGTAGGTGAAGACGTCGGTCATCTCGTGGAAGGGGTAACCCTCCAGGCCCTTGGCCATGTCCCCGAGGTACTCCCGCAGGTTCTGCTGGGGGTCGAGGCTGACGAAGACGAAGCCTTCCCAGATGTCGCAGGCGACTTCCTTGAGGCCGTAGTCGTCCTTGTCGAGATCGAAGAACTCGCCCTCCTGCTGGACGAAGGTGAGCTTGCCGGTGAGGTCGTAGCGCCATGCGTGGTACTTGCAGGTGAACTGGCGGCAGGTGCCCTTGACCTCCTCGCCCGGGAAGTCGTTCCAGACGAGCTTGTTGCCGCGGTGGCGGCAGACGTTGTGGAAGGCGCGGATCTGCTGGTCGCGGCCGCGGACGATGATCAGTGAGGTGCCGGCGGCGGCGAGTTCCTTGGTGAAGTAGTGGCCGGGCTTGGGGACTTGTTCGACGCGGCCGACGTTGAGCCAGGTCCGCTTGAAGATGGCCTCGCGCTCGGCCTCGTAGTAGGCGGGATCGATCGAGTCCTCGTAGTTCACGGGACTAGTGCCCAGTTCGGGGTACTGCTCGGTCCAGCTCCCGGCCTCAGGCTTGCTGAAGTGTGGCATGGCTGCTCCCCTTTCCGGAGTGAGAATAGCATTCTCACTCAGTGGTAGTGAAGTTCTCCACAGGTAGGCCGGGATCGAGCTCCACCTCGAAGGTGTTGAGGACCATGGCCAGCAGGCCGTACGTGCCGATCGTGAAGACCAGATCCATGAGCTGCCGGTCGTTCAGTTCGGCGGCGAGCGCCTGGTAGGTGTCGTCGGACAGGCCTGAGTCCGTCTCCAGTTCGTCCACCGCCCTCGTGATCGGGGTCGGCTTGCCGACGCGGATCGCGTCGATCTCCTCGTCGGTGACGCCGGCCTTCCGGGCGATCAGTACATGCTGGGACCACTCGTACTGGCAGCGCCTGCGCCAGGCCACCCGCAGGATGGCCAGTTCGCGGCTGCGCGGCGACAGTGTCGAACGGCGGCTCAGTAGGTATCGGCTGTAGCCCAGGAAGGCCGTGGCCAGTTCCGGGTGCTGCGCGAAGAGGCCCAGGACGTTGGACGGCGGCAGTTTGCGCCCCGGCGCGAGGGACGCCAGCGCCTCGGTGTCCCACTCCTCGTAGGGGAGCGGCGGGATACGGTTCATGTGTTGCGGCCCCCGTTCACACCCAGGATCTGGCCCGTGATGTATCCGGCCTCCTCCGACACGAGGAACGCGCAGGCCGCGGCGATGTCCTCCGGGCGACCGACCCGTCGTACCGGAGTGCGCTGGATGTGCTCCTCGACCGTCCCGCCGAGCAGTTCGCGCGCTTCCGCCTTGCGCAGCATCGGGGTGTCGATGAAACCGGGCGGCACCGCGTTGACGGTCACGCCGAACGGGCCCAGTTCCAGGGCCAGCGCCTTCGTCAGGCCGTTGACCGCCGACTTGGACGCCACGTAGTGCGTCATGAACGGCTGGCCCGACTGGGCGCTGGAGGAGGAGATGTTGACGATCCGTCCCCAGCCCGCCTCCGTCATGTCCGGAAGCGTGGCCTGCACGCAGTGGAAGACGCCGTTCAGATTGACGTTGATCACCCGGTGCCAGGCCTCGAAGGTGAGGTCGGAGAAGCGCTTGAAGCCGTCCGTTCCGGCCGCGTTGACCAGGATCGTGACCGGTCCCAGCCGCTCCCTGACCGCGGCCAGCGCCGCATCGACCTGGGCCCGGTCGGCGACGTCGGTGGCCGGAACGACACTCGTGTCCGACGGATTGAGGTCGAGCGCGGCGACCTGGTAGCCGTCCTTCGTCAGCCGCTCCGCGATGGCCAGACCGATACCGGAAGCGCCGCCGGTGACGACCGCCGTCCTCATGACAGCGCCTCGTCACCGACGACGGTGGTGCGCTGGAGCGTCCGCTGCGAGTCGGCGCTGTACGGCAGCGCCCGGTGCGGCATCCCGGTGTTGTCCCACACCACCAGGTCGCCGACCCGCCAGTCGTGGGTGTAGCGGAACCTCTCCTGGGTGGTCCACTCCAGCAACCGGTCCAGCAGCGCCCGGCTTTCGGCGGCCGCCATGCCGACGATGTGGTCCGCCGTCGCCCCGATCACCAGGGAGCGGCGGCCGTCGCGGCGCTTCCACACCAACGGCGTCTCGCGGGTGGGGACTTCGCGCCAGCCCGCGAGCACCTCGGGCCCTGGGTCGGGCGTCACCAGCCGCTGGGCCGCCTCGAAGCTGTGCACCACGCGCAGGTCGTCGTACTGCTTTCGGTCCGCCTCCGGAAGGTTCTCGTACGCCGCGTAGGTACTGGCGAACTCGGTCCCGCCGCCGGTCATGGCCACGTGCCGGGCGGTCAGCGTGGTCGTCCTGGTCGGTACGGGGTCGGTGGTGCCGTCGATGTGCCAGTGGAACGTCCCCTTGAGGTACTCGGCCGTCGGGTTCCTGGCCGGGTCGAGCGAGACGGTGAAGATCTCCTTTCCCCGCACCGCGAAGACCTTGCCCAGCTTGCGGCTGAAGGCCAGTTGGCCTTCGTCGTCGAGGTGCAGCCCGCGGATGAGAAGGATGCCGCGCCACTGGAGCGCCTCCGCGCACCGGCTGATCAGTTGATCGTCGAGCAGATTGCCGACGCCGGTGACCTCTACGCCCAGGCTCGGGTTGAGGGCCTTCGTTGCGATCATGAAAATCTCCCTTCCGGATGCGAGAATAGTATTCTCGCCTGTTGGTCCACCGGAAGGACCGGGACGGCGGGCCTCTGGCCTCTCGCCAACCCGGCGAGTTCGGCCTCAGATTCTGAATGATGGTCAGGTTTGGCCGGTCGTCGCCTTCTCTTATCTGGCATGACGTTCTCGTTTCCGGAATATTGATTTGCGCAGACCGAGAATGTAGTTTCCACCACATCCGAGCAAGGAGGCAGGATGCGGTTCCAGGACAAGGTGGCGATCGTCACCGGCGCGGGCCAGGGCATCGGCGAGGGCTATGCCCGGGCACTGGCGGCCGAGGGCGCACGCGTGGTGGTCGCCGAACTCAACGAGGAACAGGGCGAGCGGGTCGCCAAGGAGATCGGCGACGCGGCTCTGTTCGTCAAGGTGGACGTGGCCGACCCGGCGTCGGCGGGGGCGATGGCGGCCGCCGTGATGGCAGAGTTCGGACGCATCGACTACCTGGTCAACAACGCTGCCATCTTCCACAGCATGAGGCGCGACGGCCTCACCACGGTCCCCCTCGACTATCTCAACCGCTTCCTCCAGGTGAATCTGATGGGCGCGCTGCACTGCACCCGCGCCGTCGTCCCGCACATGTCCGAGGGCGGCGCCATCGTCAACCAGTCGTCCACCGCCGCCTGGCTCGGCGGGGGTTACTACGGACTGGCCAAGGCCGGGATCAACAGCCTGACCGCCTCGCTCGCCGCCGAACTCGGCGGCAAGAACATCCGGGTCAACGGGATCGCGCCGGGACCCACGGACACCGACGCCACCCGGAGCATCGTGCCCAAGGAGTTCCAGGAGCAGATGACGAACAGCCTGGCAATCAAGCGGATGGGCACGCCCGAAGACCTGGCGCCCGCCCTCCTGTTCCTGCTGTCCGACGAGGCGCGCTGGCTGACCGGTCAGGTCGTCAGTGTCGACGGCGGACAGGTGGTCCGGCTGTGAAGCGCCTGCTCATCGACGGCCGGCTCGTCGTGACCGACCACACCTTCCCCTCGCTCAACCCCGCGACCGGCGAGGTGCTCGACCAGGCCCCCGACGCCACGGCCGCCGAGGCCGAAGCCGCCGTATCGGCCGCCCGCCGCGCCTTCGACACCACGGGCTGGGCGACCGACACCGCCCTGCGCCTGCGCTGCCTCCGCCAGTTGCACCAGGCGCTGACCGACCATCAGGAAGAGCTGCGCGACCTGACGATCGCCGAGGTCGGCGCGCCCCGTATGCTCACCCACGGCCCTCAGCTGGACGAGCCGATCAAGCTGGTCTCGTACTACACCGACCTGCTGGAGAAGTACCCGCTGACCGAGGAGCTCGGCGAGACCGAGATCCGCGGGCAGCGCCACCGCCGCTGGGTGGAGAAGGAGGCGGCCGGGGTCGTCGCCGCGATCATCCCGTACAACTACCCGAACCAGCTCGCGCTCGCCAAGCTGGTCCCCGCGCTCGCGGCAGGCTGCACGGTCGTCCTCAAGGGCGCCCCGGACACCCCGCTGACCACCCTGTACCTGGGCGAACTGATAGCCGAGCACACGGACATCCCGCCCGGCGTGGTCAACGTCATCGTCTCCTCCGGGGTCGAGGCGGGCGAGGTGCTCACCAAGCATCCCGACGTCGACATGGTCACCTTCACCGGCTCCACCGCGACCGGCCGCCGGATCATGAAGGCCGCGAGTGCCACCGTGAAGAAGGTCTTCCTGGAACTCGGCGGCAAGTCCGCCATGATCGTGCTCGACGACGCCGACTTCCGCGCCGCCGCCATGTTCGCGGCCTTCACCATCTGCTCCCACTCGGGACAGGGCTGTGCGCTCACCTCCCGACTGCTCGTGCCGAGGGAGCACCACGACGAGATCGTCGCCATGGTCGCCGCCGGCCTCGAACGCGTGTCGTACGGCGATCCGGCCGATCCCAAGACCTTCATGGGGCCGCTCATCAGCGAGCGCCAGCGCGACAAGGTCGACGGCATGGTGCAGCGGGCCGTCGCGGCCGGCGCCACCCTGGTCACCGGAGGCAAGCGCGTCGACCCGGGCTTCTTCTACACGCCCACCCTGCTCGCCGACGTCGACCCGGCCAGCGAGATCGCGCAGGACGAGGTCTTCGGACCGGTGCTCGCGGTCATCCCGTACGACGGCGAGGACGACGCCGTGCGCATCGCCAACGACTCGATCTTCGGTCTGTCGGGCGCGGTGCACAGCGCCGACGCGCGGCGGGCCATCGCCGTGGCGCGCCGGATCCGTACCGGCACCTTCAGCATCAACGGCGGCAACTACTTCTCCCAGGAAGTCCCCTTCGGCGGCTACAAGCAGTCGGGCGTCGGCCGGGAGAGCGGCGTCGCCGGACTGGAGGAGTTCCTGGAGACCAAGTCCTTCGCGGTGGTGGTCCCGTAATGCGTCCGCTCGAAGGCATCCGCGTCCTCGAAGTCGCCATGTACGGCTTCGTCCCCTCGGCGGGAGCCGTGCTCGCCGACTGGGGCGCCGACGTCATCAAGGTCGAGCACGCCGTGACCGGCGATCCGCAGCGCGGTCTGCGGCAGACCGGCACGCTGCGCGTCGAGGGCGACCCGAACCCCAACATCGAGCACGCCAACCGGGGCAAGCGCAGCCTCGGCCTCGACATGACCCGGCCCGAGGGCAAGGAAGTGCTCTACGACCTGGCCCGCCGCTCCGACGTGTTCCTCACCAGCTTCCTGCCCGGACACCGGCGTCGGTTCGGCATCGACGTGGACGACATCCGCGCGGTGAACCCCCGCATCATCTACGCCCGCGGCAGCGCGCTCGGGCCGCGCGGACCGGAATCCGAGAAGGGCGGGTACGACATGACCGCCTTCTGGGCCCGGGGCGGCACCGCCGCCAGCATCACCCCGCCCGGTGTCGAGGGCATGATCAGCCCCACGCCCGCCTACGGGGACACCATCTCCGGCACGAACCTCGCCGGAGGCATCGCGGCGGCACTGCTGCGGCGCGAGCGCACCGGCGAACCGTCGGTCGTGGACGTCTCCCTGCTCGGCAGCGGCGTATGGGCCAACGGCCAGGCCACCGCGGTCTCGCTGCACCTCGACAAGTCCTGGGTGGCACCGGTGCCCGGTGTCCACGGCTCGCCGATCAACCCGCTGTCCGGCATCTACGCCACGGCCGACGACCGCTATCTGGCCTTCGTCATGCTCCAGCCCGGCAAGTTCTGGGCCGACGTGTGCCGGCACATCGACCACCCGGAGCTGGCCGACGACCCCCGCTTCGCCACGGCGGAGCAGCTCGCCGCCCACACCGAAGAGGCCGTCAAGATCCTGCGGACGGTGCTGGCCGGCCGCACCCTCGCCGAGTGGACCGAACGCTTCGCCACCCTGGCCGGGCCGTGGGCCCCGGTGCAGGACACCCTGCAGGTGGGTGCCGACGCGCAGATCCGGGCGAACGAGTACCTGCTCCGGGTCGGCGAGATCGATCTGGCCGCCAGCCCCGTGCAGTTCGACACCACCGCTCCCTCACTCGGGCCGGCGCCCGAGTTCGCTGCCCAGACCGAGGAAATCCTCATGGAACTGGGACTGGACTGGCCCCGCATCATCGAGCTGAAAGAAGCGGGCGCGGTCACCTGACCACCCTTTTTCGGGGAACGAAATCGAGGAGAACCGATGAGACGCTTGCTCATCGCTGTGGCCGTCCTGGCCCTGGCCGGGTGTTCCGCCCGCTCCACCACGTCGCCGAGCGGCGACAAGCCCTCCGCTTCGGCGTCCGACTCCGCCGCGGCGGCCGACTTCGGCACGCTCAGACACGTCTGCCGCTCCGGCACCGCCAAGGCCTCCACCTCCCAGGGAGTCACCAACTCCGAGATCAAGATCGGCGTCTTCAGCGACGTCGGCTTCACCAAGAACCCGGAGTTCGTCGACGCGGCCAAAGTGTTCACCTCCTGGTGCAACGACGCGGGCGGCATCAACGGACGCAAGCTCGTCCCCGTCACCCACGACTCCAAGCTCGTCGAGGTCCGCCAGCGGATGATCGAGGCCTGCCGCTCGGACTTCGCGCTCGTCGGCGGCGGCGCCGCGCTCGACGGCATGGGCGTCAAGGACAGGCTGAACTGCCTGCTCCCCGACTTCCCCGCCCAGACCAGCCAGGCCATCGGAGCGGACCTCCAGGTGACCGTCCAGGGCGCCGCGACCGGCTACTCACCCTACGGAGGCTACTTCTCCTGGCTGCTCAAGGAGGCGTACCCGGCGTCGGCGAGCAGCGTCGGGATCATCGCCGGTGACTCCCCGGTCGTCAAACCCATCACCGCGCAGGACAAGGAGACGCTGACCGCGGCGGGCGGCAAGATCACCTACTCGGACCTGTATCCGGCCCAGGGCGTGTCCGACTGGACGCCGTACGCCCAGGCCATCAAGAACAAGAAGGTCAAGGGACTGGTCTTCCTCGGCGACTTCGCCAGTCTGGCCAAGCTGGAGCAGGTCCTCACCAACATCGGCTACGCACCCGACTGGATCGACGCCAACAGCAACGCCTACGGCCCCGCCTTCATCCAGCTGGCCGGTCCCGCGCTGGCGAAGCAGGCCAACTTCGCCGACCTCGGCGGCTTCTCCCCGCTGGAGGACGCCTCCGCCAACCCGGCGACCAAGATGGTCGAGGACCTCTACAAGAAGTACGCCCCCGATGCCCAGGTCACCCTGCCGGCACTGAAGGCCTTCTCCAGCTGGCTGCTGTTCGCCACGGCCGCAGGCGACTGCGCCGAGCTCACCCGCACGTGCGTGTACGACAACGCGCGCAAGCAGACCGCGTGGACCGGCGGTGGCCTGCAGGCCCCGATGGACCTGTCGTCCCCCACCGTGCCTCCCAAGTGCTTCGACCCGGTCAAGGCGACCGCCAAGGGCTGGGTGGCCGCCGACTTCAAGCCGGACACCGGCGCCTATCGCTGCAACGTGACCCCCTACAAGTTCAAGGGCACCTACACCAAGCCCATGACCCTGGCCGATGTCGGCAAGTCGTTGGCCGACCTCAAGTAACCACCCCCGCGGCAGGAAGGAAGCGACGTGAAGGTACGGGTAGACCCGGAGCGCTGCCAGGGTCACACGCTCTGCGCCATGCGTGCTCCGGACATCTTCGAGCTCAGCGAGATCGACGGTCACTCATCGGTGATCAAGGAAGAGGTCTCGGACGACCAGCAGGACGAGGCCGTCGAGGCCGTCAGGTCCTGCCCCGAGCGAGCGATCTTCATCTCCTGAGGGGAGAACAATCCGATGACCACGGACGACACCGTCAACGACGACCCCAAGAGGAACCCGGTGCACTTCGACCGGCACACTCCCGAGTACCGTCACGAATTCCAGGCGGTCACCCAGGAGTTGCAGTCCAAGTGCCCCATCGCCTGGTCGGAGACCTACGGGGGCCACTGGGTCGCCAGTGGCAACCGTGAGGTCTTCGAGCTGGCCCGGTCCGCCGAGTTCCTCTCCAACGACCATGACGTCAAGGGCGAGCGGCGCGGGTACCAGGGCATCACCATCCCGCCGCCGCCCCGGGCGAAGGCCGTCAGGGGCGGGTTCCTGGAGATGGATCCGCCCGAGCAGCGCTACTACCGCCAGACGCTCAACCCCTATCTGTCGCCCGCCGCCATCAGCCGCTGGATTCCGCTGATCGACGAGGTGGCGCGCGCCTGCATCGACGAGAAGATCGAGTCGGGGCGGATCGACTTCGTCGACGACCTCGCCAACGTCGTTCCGGCTGTGCTCACCCTCGCCATGATGGGCATCCCGGTCAGGAAGTGGACCATCTACAACGAGGCGGCCCACGCCTCGGTCTACACACCGCCGAACTCGCCCGACCAGGCCCGCGTCGTCGAACTGCAGAAGGCGATGGGCACGGACCTGGCCATGACCATCGCGGAGATCCGGCAGACACCGCGACCGGGCCTGGTCGACGCCCTGGTCCACGCGGAGATCAACGGCCAGACCCCGCCCGACGACGAACTCCTCGGCGTGCTCGCCCTGTTGATCGGCGGCGGCTTCGACACCACCACGGCGCTCACCGCACACGCGCTGGAATGGCTCTCGGAGCACCCGGCCGAACGGGACCGTCTCAGCCGGGACCGCAAGGCGCTGCTGGACTCCGCGACCGAGGAGTTCCTGCGCTTCTACGCCCCCGCGCCCGGTGACGGACGGACCTTCTCCGCGGACTGCGAGATCGCCGGCACCCGGTTCAAGGAGGGTGAACGGCTCTGGCTGTCCTGGGCGATGGCGAACCGGGACCCGCAGGTGTTCCCGGAGCCCGACTCCATCGACATGGAACGCAAGGGCAACCGGCACAGCAGCTTCGGCCTCGGCATCCACCGCTGCATCGGCTCCAACGTGGCACGCACGGTGTTCAAGCGGATGGTCACCCAGGTCCTCGACCGGATGCCGGACTTCCGCTGTGACCCCGAGGGCGCGGAGCACTACGAGACCATCGGCGTCATCCAGGGCATGCGGCACCTCCCGGCGACCTTCACGCCCGGCCCCCGGACCGGCGCCGGGCTCGACGAGACCCTGGAGACCCTCCAGAGGGTCGTCGACGAACAGCGGCTCGCCGAGCCGGTCACGGTACGCAAGGGGCAGGCGAGGATCGATCGCTGATCTTCGGCGGCCCGTCAGGAGTACGTGTGCCACCGGCGCGGTGGCACGGTGAGGAGACGATGTGGCCGGACCCACGGGACGTCCGCTGCCGGTGATCACAGAGGAGAACGAGTTCTTCTGGACCTCCGGCGCGGACGGCCGGTTGCGCCTGACGGAGTGTGAGTCCTGCTCGGCCCTGCTGCATCCACCCCAGCCCGTCTGCCGCTACTGCCGGGGACACGAGACCGGGGTGCGGGCCGTCTCCGGGTACGCGACGCTGATCGGCTTCACCGTCAACCACCGGTTCAGCGCGCCCGGAATGCCCGCGCCCTACGTGGTGGCGCAGGTCGCCGTCGAGGAGGACACCCGGGTCCGGCTCACCACCAACCTCGTCGAATGCGACCCCGACGAGCTCGAAGTGGGCATGCGGCTGGAGGTCGTCTTCGAACAGGTCGAGGACGTATGGCTCCCGCTCTTCCGCCCCGCGGCCGAGCAGGGCCCCCCGGCTCCGCTGCCCTCGGACGAGGTGGAACCCGAGCACATGCGGCGCCACATACGCCCCATGGCCACGCCCGAGAAGTTCGAGGACAAGGTCGCGATCAGCGGCATCGGGATGTCGGAGATCGGGCGCCGGCTGATGGTGCCGCCGCTGTCGCTGACCGTGCGGGCCTGCGAACGCGCCGTCGCGGACGCGGGCCTGGCCCTCGACGACATCGACGGTCTGGCCACCTACCCGGGCGCGGGCGCCTACGGCGGCTTCGCCGAGGGCGGCATCACCGCGCTGGAGGACGCCCTCGGCATCAGGCCGACCTGGTACAACGGCGGCGCCGAGACCTTCGGTCCTGGCGGTTCGCTCATCGCCGCGATGCTGGCGGTCGCGGGGGGACTCGCCCGGCATGTGCTGTGCTTCCGTACGGTCTGGGAGGCCTCCTACGGCGAGCTGATCCGGCGCGGCCGGATCACCCAGGAGACCGGTCGCAGGGTCACGGGCTGGCAGAAGCCCTTCGGGGCGGTCTCCGCGGCCCACACCCTGGCCCAGAACGCCCAGCGGCACTTCCACCGTTACGGCACCTCGCGCGAGACGCTCGGCTGGATCGCGCTCAACCAGCGCGCGAACGCCGCGCTCAACCCGACCGCGATCTACCGCGATCCGATGACCATGGACGACTACCTGTCGGCCAGGACGGTCACCACCCCCTTCGGGCTGTACGACTGCGACGTGCCCTGCGACGGATCGGTGGCCGTCATCGTGTCGGCCGTGGACGCCGCACGGGACCTCGCCAAGCCGCCTGTCCTGGTGGAGGCCGTCGGCACCCAGATCATGGAGCGGCTCGAATGGGACCAGAGCTGCCTCACCCATGAACCACAGGTGCTCGGCCAGTCCGTCCACCTGTGGACGCGCACGTCACTGCGTCCCTCGGACGTCGACGTGGCCCAGCTCTACGACGGCTTCACCTTCAACTGCCTCTCCTGGATCGAGGGGCTCGGTTTCTGCGGCATCGGTGAGGCCAAGGACTTCCTCGACGGAGGCAAGAACATCGCCAGGGACGGACTGCTCCCGCTGAACACCCACGGCGGCCAGCTCTCGCACGGCCGCACCCACGGTCTGGGGCTCGTCCACGAGGCCGTCACCCAGGTGCGCGGCGAGGCCGGAGCGCGCCAAGTCGGCGGTGCGCGGGTCGCCGTGACGAGCACCGGCGGTCTCACCCCGAGCGGGGTCATCCTGCTGCGGGCGGACACATGACCGGCGTCTCCCGTGTCGTCGACGTCGGCGGCATCCCCGTGTCGGCGCTGCTGCAGGAGGCGCGCCGGCCCCGGGCCGTCGTCCTGGCGCTGCACGGCGGGGCGGCGCACTCGGGGTACTTCGACTACCCGGGCAGGCCGCATCTGTCGCTGCTGCGCACCGGTTCGGCGCTCGGTTTCACCGTCCTCGCGCTCGACCGGCCGGGATACGGCAGCTCCGCCCCGCACGGTGGGGAGCTGGCCCCGGTGGAGCGGCGGGTCGATCTCGCCTACGCGGCGGTGGACCGGCTGCTCGCCTCACGTCCGCGCGGGGCGGGCGTCTTCGTGCTGGCGCACTCGATCGGCTGCGAGCTGGCGCTGCGCATGGCGGCCGACGAGCGGGGGAGCGACCTGCTGGGCGTGGAGATCGCCGGCACCGGGCGCCACCATCACGACGACGCGGTGGACATCCTGGGCGTACGGCACAACGAGTCGTGGCCGAGGCCGGCGGCCGGCAGTGTCCGGGACCTGTTGTGGAATCCCTCGCACCTCTACGAGGACGATGTCGTCGGCGGCGCCCGGTTCGCCTCGCCCTCGCCCTCCTACGAGGGGGTCGTGGCCAGGAGCTGGCCGCTGGTCCTTCCCGAACTCGCCCCACAGGTGCGCGTCCCCGTGCACTACAGCCTCGGCGAGCACGAGCGGGTGTGGCGGTCCGGGCCCGCGGCGCTGGCCGATATCGCGTCCCTGTTCACCGCCTCGCCGCGCGTCGTCGTCGACGAGCAGGCGGATGGCGGCCACAACCTGAGCATCGGGCTGACGGCGATGGCGTACCACCTCAAGATCCTGTCGTTCGTCGAGGAGTGTGTGCTGGCTCGCGCGAGCGTGGCACAAGAGCGGCCCGGGAGGGCGAGTTGACCGACGCGGATGTGGCAGCGCTGCTGCTGGTACGGGTGGTCCTGGGGATCGTGATGATCGCGCACGGCCTCAACCACTGGCGGGGCGGCGGCCGGATCGAGGGCACCGCCCGCTGGTTCACCGGCCTCGGCCTGCGCAGCGGCACGCTTCAGGCGTGGATGAGCGTGGTCACCGAAGTCGGCGCGGGCGCCCTGCTGATCGCCGGGCTGCTCACCCCGCTGGCCTGCGCCGCGGTCATCTCGGTGATGTTGGTCGCGGGCGTCCTCGCGCACCGGCCCAACGGCTTCTTCGTCTTCAAGGAGGGCTACGAGTACGTCCTCGTCCTCGCGGTGGTCTCGCTGGCCCTGGCGGTACTGGGCCCCGGCCGGCTCTCGGCGGACCATGCCGGGGACATCGAGGTGACCGGCTGGGCCGGCGGCGGCATCGCCCTCGGGGTGGCCGTGGCGGCGACGGCCGGTCTGCTCGGCGTGTTCTGGCGCCCGGCACCGAAGCCGACCGAACCGAAGCCGAACGGCACGGCGGAAGCTCCCGCCGTGCCCGGACAACCGGCCGAGCAGGAGGCCCGCTGATGCGCGTCGGATTCATAGGCCTGGGCAGTCAGGGCGCCCCCATGGCACGCCGGATCGTCGACGCGGGCTTCGAGACGACCCTGTGGGCACGCCGTCCCGCCTCGCTCGCCCCCTTCGACGACACGCCCGCGAAGCGTGCCGGGTCCCCCGCCGAACTGGCCGCCGCCAGCGACCTCGTGTGCGTGTGTGTCGTCGACGACGCGGACGTAGAGGAGGTCGTCGCGGGGGACCGCGGGGTGCTGGCGGGCCTTCGGCAGGGAGGGGTGATCGCCGTGCACAGCACCGTCCACCCCGACACCTGCCACCGACTCGCCGACCGGGCCCGCGCGCACGGGGTCACGCTGATCGACGCGCCGGTGAGCGGCGGCGGCCCGGCGGCGGCCGAGGGCCGTCTGCTGGTGATGGTCGGGGGCGAGTCCGGCACCGTCCGGTTTTGCCGCAAGGTGTTCGAGACATACGGCGATCCCGTGGTCCACATGGGCCCGCTGGGCTCCGGGCAGCTCACCAAACTCCTCAACAACGTGCTGTTCACGGCCAATCTCGCGACCGCGGCCGGCACCCTCGCACTCGGCCGGGAGCTCGACGTCGATCCCGCCGGTCTCGCCGAGGTGATGGCCCACGGCAGCGGATCGAGCTTCGCGCTGGGCCGGATCGCGGCGGCCGGCGGGACGCTCGACCGCCTCGCGTCCCAGGCCGGAGCGCTGCTGCGCAAGGACGTCCGGCTGGTGGCCGATCTGGCAGGCGTGGCGAAGGTCTCGGCCGGCATCGTGCTGGACGCGGCGGACGCCGCCCTCGTCCTGATCGAGCACGAGCGCTGAGCCCCGGCCGTACGGCGCCGAACGGTACGTGTTCGAGGGGTCCCCTGACGGCGACGGCAAACGTAGTGTTACGTCGGCACGGTCCGTCGCGGGAGGGGTACCGGATGAAAGAGACCCGGCGGGAGGAGATCCTTGAGGCGGCCCTGCGGGTGTTCGCGGAGCGGGGCTACCGGGGGACCTCGATCGACGCGGTCGCCGAGCGGGCGGGACTGACCCGGCAGGGCGTGCTGCACTACTTCCCGAGCAAGAAGAAGCTCTTCATGGCGCTCCTGCGCTTCCGGGAGGACCTCAACCGCGAGCATCTCGTCGGCCACGACCACCAGGACGACTGGCCGGCCCTCTTCGCCGAGGTCGTCGCCTACGACCACACCTATCCCTGCCTGGCCCAGGTCCACAGCGTGATGCTGGCCGAGGGCGTCACGGGAGCCGACCCGGCACAGCAGTACCTGCACGACCACTACGAGACCATGCAGGCGCTGATGATGGCCCGGCTCACCGAGCGGTACGGCGAGCGCCTTCCCAGCGGTCTGACCCCGCGGGCCGCGGCCCGGGCCATGCTGGCGATGCTCGACGGCATGCAGCAGCAGTGGCTGCTGGACGGCGAGCAGGACGACTACCCCGAGATCATGCGGGATGTGCTGTCCGTGCTGCTGGGGTCCACGCCCGTATGAAGTCGCCCATGGCGGTCACGCTCTCCGGGTGCAGGCTCGTCGCGTCGGGCCGGATCCGCAGGTCCACCGTGACACCGGAGTGCGCCGCGCGGGTGGCGAAACCCAGCGAGTCGTCCAGCAGGGGATCGGTGCCCGCCGCGAGCAGCTGGACGGGGGGCAGCCCGTGGAGGTTGGCGTGCAGCGGGCTCAGCAGCGGATCGGTCGGCGAGGTGCCCGCGGCGTAATGCGCGCAGCGGCGCCGGAGTTCGGAGACGTCGAAGGCCGGGTCGGCCGCCGCGTTGAGCAACAGGCTCGGGGAGTCCAGGGTCAGGTCGAGCAGCGCCGAGTTGAGCACCCCGCACAGGGGCGGTGGGGCCCCGAGGTCGCGCAGCCGCACCAGCAGGGAGGCCGCGAGCCCGGCCCCCAGCAGCTCGCCCGCCACCGCCACCGGGCCCTTGGACTCGCAGTAGTCGTACGCGGCGTGCACGTCGTCCAGCGCGTCAGGGAAGGTGCCCCCGTAGCGGGCGCAGACCACGACGGCGTCCGTCCACAGGGCGAGACGGCCGGCCAGGTCGAGCGCGGCCTCCGGAGCGCACGAGAGGTGCCGGTCGCCATGCAGATAGAGCACGACCAGTTCGGTGCCGCCGGGCGGCCGTGCGACCGGACCGACGGGGCTCGTCTCCACCTGGACCTCACTTGCCACGGGACATCACCTTCTCCGCTGCTTGCCAGTGTTCGTCGGCCACCCACAGGCGGGCGAAGGCGCGCGCCGCCTCGGTCGCCGGTACGGCGCCGCTCATGACGTGCTTGATCTCCCGCGCCGGGACGGAGGCGAGGGACCGGGCCAGGGCGCGCCAGCCCTGGTCGAACTCGGCCCGCGGCAGCACCCGGTCGAGCACCCCGAGCCGCTGGGCCTCCTCGGCGCCGAGCACGGTTCCGGAAGCGGCGAGCATCAACGCCCGCCCCCTGCCGACCAGTTCCGCGAGCCGCTCGGCGCCGCCCCACGCGGGCATGATCGCGAGGTTCACCTGGGTGAAGCCGATCCTGATGTCGTCCGCGGCCACCCGGATGTCGGCGGCCATGGCGAACTCGGCGCCGCCGCCCAGGGCATGGCCGTTCAGAGCGGCGATCACCGGGCCGGGAAAATGCGCGAGCCGGTCGCAGATCCCGCGCATCCGCAGGGCCATGGCCGTCGCCTCGTCCTCGGTGCGGATCGCGGCCAGTTCCTTCAGGTCGCCGCCCGAGACGAACGCCCGGTCGCCCGCGCCCCTGACGACCAGGGCCAGGGCGTCCGCGGCCGCGTCGAGGGCCTTGTCCAACTGGTCCATGGTGGCCGGCGCGATGGCGTTGCGGGCGTGCGGACGGTCGATGGTGATGACCGCGAGCCCCTGGTCCAATTCAAGATCAACCATACATTCTTCTCCAGGGGAGAGAGCGGCATTCTCGGTATGTGAATATCATATTCTTGCCAGGGGTGGCAGTCCAGACCGGCGCCGCCCCCCTCTCGCCGTACGGCGCACGTCAGTCCTCGTAGACGACGGTGATGTCCGGGGTCACCGGCTCGCCCTGACAGGTCAGCACCCAGCCCTCGGCGACCTCGTCGTCGTCGAGCGCGTTGTTGACCCGCATCTTGGCCTCGCCCTCGGTGACCTGGGCGATGCAGGTGCCGCAGTTGCCCGACTCGCAGGAGAAGGGCGGCATGAGACCGGCCCGGCGCGCGCTCTCCAGCAAGGTCTCGCCGGAGTGCCGCGGCACCGAGCGCCGCTTGCCGGTGAGGACGATGCTGACCGTGCCCTCCTTCTCCGCCGCGCCTGCGTTTCCCGGGCCGTTCGGAGTCTCGTCGGCCGCCGGGGCGAAGCGCTCGGCGAAGATCTGCCCGGCGTCGACGCCGTGCACGAGCAGGGCGCGCTCCGCCAGGTCCATGAAGGGCGCGGGGCCGCAGAGGTAGAAGTCCGCGTCCAGGTCGACGCCGGCGAACTCGCGCACCTGACGGTCCGTGATGAACCCCCCCTGATCGTCCAGGTGATGGCGGATCTCGAACCGGTCCGGGTGCCGTTCGGCCAGTTCGGTCAGCGCGGACCCGAAGATGATCGAGTCGGCGTCCCGGTTGGCCGACAGGACACGGACGCGTCGGCTCGTCGTCGCCAGCGCGGTCTTGACGAGCGACAGGACCGGCGTGATGCCGCTGCCCCCGCAGTAGGCCACCAGCGGCACGTCGGACTCCCGCAGGCAGAACACTCCGGCGGGCGCCGTGGTCTCTATGACGTCCCCGGGTGCGAGATGTTCGTGCATCCAGTTCGACACCAGGCCGCCGGGCACGCGCTTCACCGTCGTCATCAACTCGTCGTCGGTCTCCGGAGAACTCGACATCGAGTAACTGCGCAGGGCGCCGCAGGCCCTGACCGTCAGAAACTGCCCGGCCCGGTAGGGGAACGGGGCGTCGAGCACGTATGTGCGCGTGTCGGCTGTCTCCTGGACGATCCGCTTGATCCGGACCGGGTGGAAGCCGTGGTCTCGTACCATGTGTGGAATTTAGCTTCTCTCTCTGCGAGAGTGCAATTCTCGCGCCGAGGAGGGAGCTCTCGCCATGCGAACCGCCATGCGAACGATGCCCGCCGAGTTGATCGAACGGTATGAAGCGGAGGGCTGGTGGACTCGGGAGACGATCGGGGACCTGCTGGCGTACGGCCTCGACGCCGCCCCCGATGTCGAGTTCCGGGTGCACTCGGCCGTCCGGCCCTGGGAAGGGACCTTCGCCGACGTCGAACGGACGGCCCGCAGGCTCGCCGGGGGGCTGCGTGCCCGGGGAGTCGGCTCCGGTGACGTCATCGCCTTCCAGCTGCCCAACTGGATGGAAGCCGCCGCGGTGTTCTGGGCCTCGGCCTTCCTCGGGGCGGTCGTGGTGCCCATCGTCCACTTCTACGGGCGCAAGGAGGTCGGCTACATCCTCGACGCCGTCGCGCCGCGCGTCTTCGTCACGGCCGACCGCTTCGGCCGGATGGCGCACCAGCCGGACCTGAGCGCCGCGGTGCCCGTCGTCGGTGTCGTGGGGCGGGACTTCGACGACCTGCTCGCCGACGAGCCGCTGTCCGGTGTCCTCGCGACGGACCCGGCCGCGCCCGCCCTGATCGCGTTCACCTCCGGTACCACCCGCGATCCCAAGGGCGTCGTCCACTCCCATCGGACACTGGGCTTCGAGACGCGCCAGCTCGCCGGGCTCTACCCGCCCGACCGGGGCCGTCAGCTCACCGCCGCTCCGGTCGGGCACTTCATCGGGATGGTGAACTCCTTCCTGATCCCCGTCCTCGACGGCTCACCGGTGAACCTCGCCGACGTCTGGGACCCCGGGCGGGTGCTTGAGCTGATGGAGAGCGACGGGCTCACCGTGGGCGGCGGGGCGGCGTACTTCATGACGAGCCTGCTCGACCACCCCGACTTCACCCCCCGGCACCTCACCGCCATGAAGTACGCGGGACTCGGCGGGGCGGCGGTCCCGGTCGCGGTCACCACCCGCCTCACGGAACTCGGCATGACGGTCTTCCGCTCGTACGGCAGCACGGAACACCCCTCGATCACCGGCTCCCGGTACACCGCTCCCGAGGCCAAGCGGCTCTACACGGACGGTGACGCCCTGCCGGGCACGGAGATCCGGTTGGCCGAGGACGGCGAGATCCTCAGCCGCGGACCCGACCTGTGCCTCGGGTACACCGATCCGGCCCTGACCGAGCGCGCCTTCGACGGTGAGGGCTGGTACCGCACCGGTGACATCGGGGTGATCGACGAGGACGGCTACCTCACCGTCACCGACCGCAAGGCCGACATCATCATCCGTGGCGGCGAGAACATCAGTGCCCTGGAGGTCGAGGAGGCGCTGCTCGCCCTGCCGGCCGTCGCCGAGGCCGCCGTGGTGGCCGCCCCCGACGCCCGCCTCGGCGAACATGCGGCGGCGGTCCTGCGGCTGAGGCCCGGTCACCCCGCGCCCACGCTCGACGACATGCGCGTCCACCTCGAACGGGTGGGTCTGGCCCGTCAGAAGTGGCCGGAGGAGCTGCGCATCGTGCGGGAGTTCCCGCGGACGGCGAGCGGCAAGGTGCAGAAGTTCGTTCTCCGTCGGGACATTGCCGCACGAGCAACTTGAGAATAGGATTCTCGTAATCAGCGAAGGAGGATCTCATGCCGTCGCGCGTGTTGCCGTATCCGTTGTTCGACGCCGACAACCACCTGTACGAGACGGAGGATGCGCTCACCCGGTACCTGCCGAAGCAGTACGAGGGAGCCATCCAGTACGTGCAGGTGAAGGGTCGTACGAAGATCGCGATTCGTGGTCAGATCAGCGACTACATCCCCAACCCCACGTTCTCGGTGGTCGCCCGGCCGGGGGCGTGGGAGCAGTACTTCCGGGAGGGCAATCCGGAGGGCAAGTCGCACCGCGAGCTGTTCGGCGAGCCGATGAAGTCGATTCCCGCGTTCCGTGAGCCCGGACCGCGGCTTGAGCTCATGGACGAGACGGGGATCCAGCAGGCGCTGAACTTCCCGACTCTGGCCAGCCTGATCGAGGAGCGGATGCGGGACGACCCGGAGCTCATCCACGCGGTCGTCCACTCGCTCAACGAGTGGCTGTACGACACCTGGAAGTTCAACTACAAAGACCGGATCTTCACCACGCCGGTGATCAGCCTGCCGATCCTGGACAAGGCGATCGCCGAGCTGGAGTGGTGCCTGGAGCGCGGAGCGCGCTCGATCCTGGTCCGGCCCGCCCCGGTCCCCGGGTTCGGCGGCTCGCGGTCCTTCGCGCTGCCGGAGTTCGACCCCTTCTGGAAGCGGGTCGAGGAGGCCGGGGTGCTGGTGTCGATGCACTCCTCCGACAGCGGCTACTCGCGCTACTCCAGCGACTGGGAGGGCAAGAGCCAGGAGATGACGCCGTTCCAGGCGCAGACCTTCCGGATGCTGGGCGAATGGCGTCCGGTCACCGACTCCGTGGCCTCCTGGGTCTGCCACGGCGCGCTGTTCCGCTTCCCCGAGCTCAAGGTCTCGGTCATCGAGAACGGGTCCTCCTGGCTGGTGCCGCTCCTCGACCAGCTGGCCGACGTCTACAAGAAGCAGCCGCAGGGCTTCCTGGGCGACCCGGTCGAAGAGGTCAAGAACCGGATCCACATCAGCCCGTTCTGGGAGGAGGACATGGCCGAGCTGGCCGGGATCATAGGTGTCGAGCGGGTGCTCTTCGGCTCCGACTACCCCCACCCCGAGGGTCTTGCCGACCCTGTCACCTACATCGACGCGATCCAGGGCATGAAGGAGGCCGACCAGGCCAAGATCATGGGCGGCAACCTGGCCCGGTTGATCGGCGTATGAAAGGGGAGACCATCCCGGGGATGGTGCTGAGCGCGGCCGACCGCTTCGGTGACGCCGAAGCGGTCGTGGACGGCCACCTCCGGCTCACCTTCAGGGAGTTGGCCGACCGCGTGCGCACTGCCGCGGGAGCGTTCGCGGCGGCCGGCGTCGGCAGGGGCGACCGGGCGGCGATCTGGGCGCCCAACTCCGCCGAGTGGATCATCGCGGCCTTCGGGCTGCTGACCGCCGGCGGTGTCCTGGTCCCGGTCAACACCCGGTTCAAGGCGGACGAGGCGGGCGACATCATCCGCCGCAGCGCGGCCAAGGTCGTCCTCGTCGAGAAGGGCTTCCTCGGTCTGGACTTCGAGGTGCCTTCCGGCGTGCCCGTGATCGACATCAAGTCGGACTTCCTCGCGAGCGGTTCGCCGTACGAGGCCGAGGTGAGCGGTGACGACGTGTGCGACATCGTGTTCACCTCGGGGACCACCGGGCGGCCCAAGGGCGTGCTGATGACACACGCCCAGACGCTCCGGCTGTACGCGGAGTGGTGCGACCTGGCGGACCTGAGGGAGGGCGACCGCTATCTGATCGTCAACCCGTTCTTCCACATCTTCGGCTACAAGGCGGGCTGCATCACGTCCCTGATCCGGGGCGCGACCATCCTCCCGGTGCCGGTCTTCGACGTGGACCGGGTCCTCGAACTGGTCGAGCGCGAGAAGGTGACGGTCCTGCCGGGCCCGCCCACCCTCTACCACTCACTGCTGGCCGCACAGGCCGGCCACGACCTGTCCTCGCTGCGGGTGGCCGTCACCGGAGCCGCCGACATCCCGGTCGACCTCGTCCGCAGGATCGTCAGCGACCTGCCCTTCCGCTCCGTCATGACGGGCTACGGCCTCACCGAGGCGGGTACGGCCACGGCCTCGCGGCCCGGTGACTCCTTCGAGGACATCGCGACGACCGTCGGCACCCCCTGCGACGGCGTCGAGATCCGGATCGCGGACGACGGAGAGGTCCTGGTGCGCGGGTACAGCGTCATGCGCGGCTACCTCGACGACCCGGCCGCGACCGCCGAGGCGATCGACCCGGACGGCTGGCTGCACACCGGGGACCTCGGGACGCTCGACGACCGGGGCCGTCTGCGGATCGTCGGCCGCAAGAAGGACATGTTCATCGTGGGCGGCTTCAACGCCTACCCGGCCGAGATCGAGGGCTTCCTGATGGAACATCCGGCCGTCGCCCAGGCCGCCGTGATCGGCGTACCGGACGAGCGGCTCGGCCAGGTGGGCAAGGCTTTCGTGGTTCCTCGCGGGGCCCTCGCGGCGGACGAGCTGGTCGCCTGGAGCCGGAAGCGGATGGCCGGGTTCAAGGTGCCCAGGTATGTGGAGTTTCTCGAAGAGCTGCCGCTGAACGCCACCGGCAAGGTGATGAAGGACCAACTGCGATGACGCTTCCAGAGAAGCCTCCCGTGAAGACGCCGACGACGGATCCCGTGCAGCCGTCGGCGACGGATCCGGTGAAGCCGTCGGCGAAGGACGACTTCTCCCACACGGCCTCCGGGATTCCCCTGAAGGCGGTCTACGGGCCCGCGGACCGGCCCGTCGAGCCGCCCGAGCCGGGGCGCTTCCCCTTCACCCGCGGCAACTACTCCTCCGGCTACCGGGGGCGGCTGTGGACGCTGCGCCAGTACTCCGGCTTCGGCACCGCCGAGGAGTCCAACCGGCGCTACCGCTACCTCCTCCAACAGGGCGGCACCGGACTGTCCGTGGCGCTCGACCTGCCCACCCAGTGCGGTTACGACTCCGACGACCCGGAGGTGAGCGAGGAGGTCGGCCGGGTCGGCGTCGCCCTCGACACGCTCGCCGACGCCGAGGTGCTCTTCGAGGACATCCCCCTCGACCGGATCAGCACCAGCTTCACCATCAACGGCACGGCGGCCATCCTGCTGGCGTTCTACGTGGCCGCCGCCGAGCGCGGCGGAGTACCACGGGCGAAGCTCACCGGGACGATCCAGAACGACATCCTCAAGGAGTACGCCTCCCGGGGCACCTGGATCTGGCCGCCCGAGCCGTCGCTGCGGCTGATCGCCGACACCATCGAGTTCTGCGCGGCCGAAGTGCCGCGGTTCAACGCGATCTCGGTGGCCGGCGCGCACTTCCGCGACGCCGGCGCCAGCGCCGTGCAGGAGATGGCGTTCACGCTCGCCGACGGGGTCACCTACTGCGACACGGTGCTGGCACGCGGCCGGATGACGATCGACCGGTTCGCCCCGCAGATCTCCTTCTTCTTCTACACCCACGGTGACTTCTTCGAAGAGATCGCCAAGTACCGTGCGGGCCGCAGGCGTTGGGCGACGATCGTCCGCGAGCGGTACGGCGCGAGCACCGACAAGGCGTCGATGTTCCGCTTCGGCTGTGTGGCCGGCGGGGCCTCTCTGTACGCGCCGCAGGCGCAGAACAACACGGTCCGGGTGGCGTACGAGGCGATGGCCTCGGTGCTGGGCGGCGTGCAGTCGATGTTCACGGCGGCCTGGGACGAGCCGTTCGCGCTGCCCAGCGAGGAGTCGGCGACGCTCGCCCTGCGCACCCAGCAGATCCTCGCCCACGAGACCGGCGTCGCCCGGGTCGCGGACCCGCTCGGCGGCTCGTACTTCGTGGAGGCCCTCACGGATGCCACCGAGGAACGCATCGTCGAAATCATGGCGGACCTGGAACACCACGGCGGAATGGTCCGGGCGATCGAGGACGGTTACCTCCAGGGCCTCATCGCCGACGAGGCCTACCGCCTCCACCAGGACGTCGAGGCGGGCACCCGGCCGGTCGTCGGCGTCAATCGCTTCGCCACGCCCGAACCCCCGCCCCGGCTGGAGACCTACGAGCTCGACGCGGAGGGCCGCGACCGGCAGCTGAAGCGGCTCGCCGACGTGAAGGCCACCCGCGACGCCGCGGCCGTACGGGACCGCCTCGCCGCGCTCGCCCGCGGCGCCGAGGGCACCGACAACCTCATGCCCCTGCTCATCGACTGCGCCAAGGCCTACTGCACGGTCGGCGAGATGGCCGCCGCCCTCAAGGCGGTCTGGGGCGAGTTCCGGCAACCGGTGGTGTTCTGATGTCGACCCGTGTACTCATCGCCAAACCCGGTCTGGACGGACACGACCGCGGGGCCAAGATCGTCGCGCGGACGCTGCGCGACGCCGGCTTCGAGGTGGTCTTCACCGGCATCCGCCAGCGCGTCGACACCATCGTCGCGACCGCGCTCCAGGAGGACGTCGCCGTCGTCGGCCTCAGCATCCTCTCCGGCGCCCACCTGGCGCTGACGACGCGGGTCGTGGCGGGGCTGCGGGCCGCCGGGGCCGAGGACATCGCCGTCGTCGTGGGCGGCACCATCCCTCTGGCCGACGTGCCCCGCATGAAGGCAGCGGGTGCGGCGGCCGTCTTCCCGACCGGAACCCCCCTCGACGCCATCGTCGCGGAGATGCGCGCCCTGACGGCGGTCGTGCCCGCCTCGCCCTGACGCCCCGCCCCTGCCGAAGGACGCGGGAGGTCGACCACTCGAAACGTCGGATCCACGAAACATCGAAAGCCGGGAGGCACTGTGCGGGTCGGTGTGATGATCGGGCCGGAGCGTGGAGACTCCGCGCGCAAGGTCGCGCGGATGATCGACGACGTGACCTGGGCGGAGCGGGCGGGCCTCGACACCGCCTGGGTGCCCCAGATCCCCACGGACTTCGACGCGTTGACGGCCGTGGCCCTGATGGGCGCGCGGACCGAGCGGATCGAGATCGGGACCGCGGTCGTACCCCTCCAGACACAGCACCCGATCGCCCTCGCGCGCCAGACGCTGTCCGCGCAGGGCGCCGCGGGCGGGCGGCTCGCCCTGGGCCTCGGACCCTCCCACCACTGGATCGTCCAGGACATGCTCGGACTGCCCTACGAGCGGCCCGCCGCCTTCACCCGTGACTATCTCGAGGTCCTGGACGCGGCGCTGCGCGGACCGGGCCCGGTCGACGTCGAGAACGGCACGTTCACCGTGCACAACCCGCTCGACCTCGCACTCGTGGCCCCCCTTCCGGTGCTGCTCGCCGCGCTCGGCCCGGTCATGCTGGCACTCGCGGGCGAGCGGGCGGACGGGACCGTCCTGTGGATGGCCGACGAACGCGCGGTCGCCGACCACGTCGTACCCCGCATCACCAAGGCGGCGGACGGTGCGGGGCGTCCGGCGCCGCGGATCGTCGCGGGCATCCCGGTGTGCCTGTGCCGGCCCGCCGAGGTCGACGCGGCGCGCGAGCGAGCCAACCGGATCCTCGGGGAGGCCGAGATCTCGCCCAACTACCAGCGGCTGCTGGACTACGGCGACGCCCGGGACATCGGCGACCTGTGCGCGGCCGGTGACGAGACGGCCATCGCGGCCCGCTTCCGGCGCTTCGCCGACGCCGGGGTCACCGACCTGTCGGTACGGCTGCTGCCGATCGGCGAGGGCCGCGAGGAACTGATCGCCTCCAAGGGACGGACCCGCGACGTGCTCGCCGGGATCGCGGCGGACTTCCGATGACCACCGGCCCCGCGACCCCCGGGCCGCTGGCCGGCATCCGTGTCCTGGAGGTCGGCCACATGCTCGCGGGCCCCTACGCCACGATGATGCTCGCCGACCTCGGTGCAGAGGTCGTCAAGATCGAGCCGCCGGGCGGGGACATCTCCCGGCAGGTGAGCGACGCGTACTTCGCCAGCCTCAACCGGGGCAAGCGCAGTGTCCGTTTCGACCTGACCACACCGAGCGGTCAGGAGCGACTCGGTGAACTCGTCTCGGACGCCCACGCGTTGCTGGTCAACCTCAAGCCGTCGGCGATCCACCGGCTCGGGCTCACCTACGAGGCACTGAAGAAGTGGAACGAACGGATCGTCTGCGTCGCGCTCACGGGCTTCGGCCTGGACGCTGGCGACGACCCGGCCTTCGACTACGTCGTCCAGGCGGCCACCGGCGTCGCCGCGCTCACCGGCGACCCGGCCGGCCCGCCGACCCTGCCCGGCTACTCCTCGGCCGACAACTCCTCCGGCCTCACCGCGGCACTCGGTCTGCTCGCCCAGATCGTCTCGGGCCGGGGCGGGCAGGTCGAGGTGTCGTTGCGGGACGTGATGCTCTCCCAGCTCAACTACCGGGCGTCCGCCTACCTCAACGAGGGAGTCGAGCCGCGCCGTCTGCCGCTGGGCGCGCACTCCTACTACGTTCCGGCACAGCTCTTCCCCACGGCGGAAGGCCACTTGGCCCTGTTCATCACCCACGACAGCTTCTGGAAGTCCTTCGCCGCGGAGGCGGGCATCGAGGGCTTCCCGACGATGGCCGAACGCGCGGCGCGTCGCGAGGAGGTGCTCGACGTGGTGACGAAGGCCCTGGCGAGCGACACCGCGACCGCCTGGGAGACGCGCCTGCGTCCGCTGGGTGTACCCGCGGCGGCCGTACGGACGTTGCCGCAGGCGCTGGCGGCGACACCGGAAGCGATCGTGACGGCCGGGGACTTCCGGCTGGTACGCGGGCCGGTGCGGGTGGCCGGGTACGAGCCCGAGTACGGGCCCCCGCCCCGGCTGGGCGAGCACGGCTCGTAGCGCCTGGGCCGTTGGCAGCGGTCGTGTCGTGTGAAGGGGTCCCGGGAGTTCGACTTCCGGGACCCCTTCCGTTCACCGCGGCATCGACTCCGACTTCTGCACCGTGCCGGTGATACCGCTCGCGTCCTGGCCGGCCAGGCGTACCGCGGCGTGGGCCATCGCTTCCGGGGGTTCGATCATCTCCGGTGGGATCTCGCGTCCGCCGCCCCCGGCCTGCCAGCCCTCGGTGACGACGACACGCGACGGGGCCAGGCAGTTGACCGCGATGTTGTCGGGCTTGAGGGTGGCGGCGAGTCCGAGATAGAGGCGCTCGACGCCCGCCTTGGAGACCCAGTACGCGTTGGCGCCCTTGTCGGTCATGCCGACCCCGTTGGTCGTCACGGCCACCAGCGAGCCCCCGCCGCGAGCCCTGATGTGCGGGATGACGGCCTTGGTGACCAGGAAGACCCCGGTGAGATTGACGTCCAGGCACAGCTGCCAGCGCTTGAGCGGGGTGGACTCGACCGGGCCGAGCCACATGACCCCGGCGTTGGCGATCAGGATGTCGATCCCGCCGAACTCCGCGACGGTCGCGGCCACGGCGGCCTCGACCGACGCCTCGGAGGTCACGTCGCACGCGACCGCGAGGGCGCGGCCACCCGCCGACGTGATCCGTTCGGCGACGGCGTGGATCGTGCCCGGTATCCGGCCCTCCTCCTCGGAGCGCGCGGCGACCGCGACCGCGGCTCCGGCCTCCGCGAGCCCCCGCGCGACGTTCCGGCCGATGCCCCGGCTCGCCCCGGCGACGAACGCCACCTTCCCCTTCAGCTCGCCGCTCACGTTCACTCGTCCGTTCACTCGGCCGGTCACTTCGGCGGGAACCGGAGGGCGCCGTCGAGGCGGATGACCTCGCCGTTGAGATAGTCGTTCGCGCAGATGTGCTCCACGAGAGCCGCGTACTCGGGGGAGCGGCCCATGCGTTTGGGATGCGGGACCTTGGGCCCCCAGTAGGCCTCCAGCTGGTCGCCGGCCGCGCCGTAGGCCGGGGTGAGGAAGGTGCCCGGGGCGATCGTGACGACCCGGATGCCGAGCGGCGAGAGGTCGCGCGCGGCGACGAGGGTCATGCCGACCACCCCGCCCTTGGCGGCGGCGTACGGGATCTGCCCGATCTGCCCCTCGTACGCGGCGATCGACGCGGTGTTGACGATGACGCCCCGGTCGCCGTCGACCGCCTCCTGCCGTGCGATGGCCGCGGCCGCCAGGCGCATGACGTTGAAGACGGCCGTGAGGTAGAAGTCGATGGTCTTCCGGAAGCCCGCGAGGTCCAGGGGTTCGCCGTCCTTGCCGACCAGCCGGCCGCCACTGGCCGGGCCGCCGTGCGCGTCCACCGAGATCCTGAGCGGTCCCGCCGCCTCGGCCTCGGCCATCGCCGCCTTGACGTCGTTCTCGTCGGTGGCGTCCGTGCGTACGTAGCGCACCCCCAACTCCGCCTCGAGCGCCTTGCCCTTCTCGTCGGCGAGGTCGGCGACGACCACCTTCGCTCCTGCCGCGTGGAGGCGACGGACGGTGGCCTCGCCCAGGCCCCCCGCCCCACCGACCACGACCGCGGAACTCCCACTGATCTGCATCAAGGTTATCCTCTCTTGCAAGCAGGGCTCTGTGTATATGAGAATAGCATTCTCATGAATATCACCATGATCCTTGAGATGGCGGCTTCGGCCGGCGATCGGGCGGTGATAACGGCGGGCGGCCGTTCGCTGACCGCCGCCGAACTGCTGCACCGCGCCCATGCCGCCGCCCACCGCTTCCGGGGCCGTCAGGCCGTCGTCTATCTCGGCGCCAATCAACTCGCCTATCCCGTCGCCCTGTTCGGAGCCGCTCTGGCGGGAGTTCCCTTCGTCCCGGTCAACTACCGTCTCGGTGAGCAGCAGTTGAACGCCCTGCTGGACCGTCATCCCGGCGCCGTGGTCCTGCGCCCGGCCGACCTCGACGCCCTCCTCGACGAACAGCCGCACGTGGAGCTGCTGGACCCGCCGCAGGACCAGGACTCCGTCGCCGTGCTGCTCTACACCAGCGGCACGACCGCCGAGCCCAAGGCAGCCGTGCTCCGCCACCGCCATCTGCTCGCCTACGTGCTGAACACGCAGGAGTTCGCGTCGGCCGAGGAGAGCGACGCGTCGCTGGTGGCGGTACCGCCGTACCACGTCGCGGGACTGATGAACCTGCTGACGAACCTCTACTCCGGCCGCCGGATCGTGTACCTGCAGACGTTCGAGCCACGGCAGTGGCTGGAGACCGTACGCGGGGAGCGGATCACCCACGCCCTCGTGGTCCCCACCATGCTCGCCCGGATCGTCGCCGAAGTGCCCGGCGACGACGCCGGAACCCCCCTGCTGCGCAGTCTCGCCTACGGCGGCGCCCGTACCCCGGGGCCGATCGTGGAACGGGCGTTGCGCGTCTTCCCGCAGACCGGCTTCGTCAACGCCTACGGCCTGACCGAGACCGCCTCCTCCATCGCCGTGCTGGGCCCCGACGACCACTGGCAGGCGTCCGTGTCGGACGACCCCGCGGTACGAGACCGCCTCGGCTCGGTGGGCCGGGCGCTGCCCGGAATCGAGATCCGGATCCGCACGGACGACGACAGGCCGGCCCCGGCGGGGGAGACCGGGCTTGTCTTCGTTCGGGGGGAGCAGATCTCCGGCGAGTACGGCGGCCGCAGCGCCCTGGACGCGGAGGGCTGGTTCGCCACCCGGGACCGGGGGCGGCTCGACGCCGAGGGCTACCTCTTCATCGAGGGGCGCGCCGACGACACCATCATCCGCGGCGGCGAGAACATCGCCCCGGCCGAGATCGAGGACGTACTCCTCGCCCACCCCGGCGTCGTCGAGGCGGCCGTCGTCGGGCTGCCCGACCCCGAGTGGGGGCAGCGGATCGTCGCCATCGTCGTCGGTGCGGGCGACCCGGCCGAGATCCGGCAGTGGGTCAAGGACCGGCTCCGCTCGTCCAAGACGCCGGACGCCATCGTGTTCCGAGCCGAACTCCCCAAGACCGAGACCGGAAAACTGCTGCGCCGCACCCTCCTGGCCGAGTTGGAGACCACCCATGCCTGAAGCAGTCATCGCGTCCGCCCTGCGCACCCCCATCGGCACCGCCGTCAAGGGCACCCTGCGCGACACGACCGCGTTCGACCTGGCCCACCACATCGTCACCGCGGCGGCCGAGGGCCTCGACCCGGCCCTCATCGACGACGTGATCCTCGGCGAGGGCCTCTACGGCGGTGGCGTCCTGGCCCGGCACGCCGCGGTCACCGCGGGGCTCACCTCGGTCGCGGGGCTCGCCAACAACCGGCACTGCGCCGCGGGCATGGCCGCCGTCCAGAGCGCCGCCGCGAGCGTGATGGCGGGCATGGACGAACTCGTCATCGCCGGCGGCGTCAACTCGGCCTCCACCTCCCCGAAGGCGCTCTTCCGGGTCAACGGGGAGTGGGAACCCTGGATGTCGCCCACCCACCCCGACCGCCCCGACGCCCCCAACAAGGACATGTCCATCACGGTGGGCTGGAACACCGCCGTCGCGGCGGGCCTCACCCGCGCCGAACTGGACGCCTGGGCGCTGCGTTCGCACCGCAACGCCGTGGCGGCCATCGACGAGGGCCGTTTCAAGGAGGAGATCGTCCCGATCGAGACCCCCCACGGTCTGTTCTCCGTCGACGAGCACCCGCGCCGGGACACCAGCGCCGAGAAACTGGCCAAGCTGAAGCCGCTGCACCCGGAGATCGACGGGTTCAGCATCACGGCGGGCAACGCCGGGGGCGCCAACGACGCTGCCGTCGCCCTGGTCGTCGCCAGTGACACGACGGCGGTCCGTGAGGGGCTGACGGTCCTGGGCACCGTACGGTCCTGGGCTTCCGTCGGCGTCGACCCCGCCGAGATGGGCCTGGCCCCGGTGAAGGCGATCCCCAAGGCCCTGGCCCGCGCCGGCCTGGCGATCGCCGACGTCGACCTGTTCGAGATCAACGAGGCGTTCGCCTCGGTGCCCGTCGCCGCCGTCCGGCTGCTCGAACTCGACCCGGACACGGTGAACTTCAGCGGCAGCGGCTGCTCCCTCGGCCACCCGGTCGCCGCCACCGGGGCCCGCATGCTGGTCACGCTCGTCCACGAACTGCGCAGGCGCGGCGGTGGCATCGGCGTGGCCGCCCTGTGCGCGGGCGGCGGTATGGGGTCGGCGACGGTCATCGAGGTCCCGGCACCCTGACCTGACGGCGCGCCCCGGCGTACGGCGCGTACCCGCGCCGGGCCGGGGCGCCCCGCTGATCGGCGCCCCGGACGAACCCCGGCGCGCCGGTGGGTCGGCTCCGCAAGCCGCCGGTGGATCAGTTCCGGAAGCGGAGCAGCGCCTCCTGGGCGTACGAGGCGACGAGAGAGCCGTCCTCGGTCAGGACGTCCCCCCGGCCGAAGCAGCGGCCGTGGGCCAGGATCGGGCTGTGCTGGTGCAGCAGCAGCCAGTCCTCGGTGCGCAGCGGCCGGTGGAACCAGAGACTGTGCGAGGTGACGGCGGAGGTGAACGCCGTACGCGAGTCCCGCTGCGAGATCCCGTCGAGGCGGCGCACCGCGGTGCCGATGAGGGTCAGGTCGGTGGCGTAGGCGATGAGCGCCGGGGTGAGTTCGGGGGCGACCTCCGGCGTGCGCATCCACAGGTCGTACTCGGGCGGCTCCGCCTTCGGGGACTCCAGGTCGGTGACCGACCGGGCCGTCCAGGGGATGAGGCCGAGGTCCACGTCGTGCTCCGCGCCGGGCACCGAGGGGACCTTGAAGTCGCTCTGCTGGTCGGGTCCGCCCTCCTCGGCGTGCAGGGACGCCGAGGCGGTGGCGATGACGCCCGGCGTCTGCCGGGCGACGATCGTCAGCGTCGCGAAGGTGCCGCCCTCGCGATGGCGCGTCACTTCGTA
Organism: Streptomyces sp. NPDC007095; assembly: GCF_040634475.1. Lineage (NCBI taxonomy): Bacteria > Bacillati > Actinomycetota > Actinomycetes > Kitasatosporales > Streptomycetaceae > Streptomyces > Streptomyces sp. NPDC007095. The sequence goes on along the minus strand of NZ_JBEYFS010000070.1, from coordinate 11,255 downwards.
GCGCACGGGTTCGTCGGTCAGGCCCTCGCGCGGGAACTGGGCGTGCAGGGACTTGACGGCCTTGTCCGGGCAGGTGAGAGCGGCGGCCCGGACGAACTGGGCGAGCAGTTGCCCGCCGAACAGCCGGTGATAGCTGAGGTGTTGATTGGACCCTTCGAAGCCCGTGACGGGCTCGGGTGCCGACGGATCGGGGCGCAGCTCCAGACAGGCGAGCAGGTCGTTCCAGAGGTCGGTCACAGGCACTCCCGGTGCGGTTCGGTGGGATGCGACGGGTCGCGGTGGGTCGCGCTGGGTTGTGAGGGTTGCGGTGGCTGTGGTGCGGCGTTCAGTACGTGGGTCAGCAGGCGCGCAGGCGCGCGACGAGGTCCATGGCGGCTTCACGGTCCAGGCTCGGCGGTGGGGTGAACGAGAGACGGGTCAGCAGCCCGCCGAAGCGGTCGGCGACCCGGGCGGACAACTCGTCGGCAGGGGCGACGATCGCGAACGCGTCGACCATCTCGTCCGTGATCAGCCCGGCCATGTCCGGCCAGCGCCCCGCCTTCGACAGCGCGGTCAGCTCCTCGCTCGCGCCGTCCCAGCCGTGCAGCGCGAAGACGCCCCGGTACGCCGGTGTGGAGGCGTAGAAGGCGATACGGCCGCGGAGCACCGGGAGGGTCGTCTCGATCTCCTTGTCGGTGCCCGTGACGATGAACGGGGTACCCAGCACCTCGAAGTCGTCGAGGGACACGCCCGCGCGTGCGCGCCCCTCAAGCAGGGCGGGCAGCGTCCGTTCGCGGATCCAGCGGTCGGTGGTGTAGCCGTGGCAGAGGAAACCGTCCGCGACCTCACCCGCGACCCGGGTCATGAGGTCGCCGACGCCGGCGAGCAGCACCCGAGGCGGCCCGAAGTCGTGCGGGGGCGGCACGAAGTCCGGGGGCATCAGGGTGTGACGGTAGTACTCGCCCTGGAAGTCCAGGGGGGTGCCGTCGTGCCACGCCGACCAGATCGCCCGCAGGGCGAGGACGTACTCGCGCATCTGCGCGGCCGGTCTGCCCCACGGCATCGAGAACCGGCGTACGACATGGGCCTTCACCTGCGAGCCGATTCCGAGCATGAACCGGCCGCGGCTGTGCCGTTGGAGGTCGTCGGCGGTGTGGGCGAGGGTCATCGGGGAGCGGGCGAGCGCCACCGCGATGGACGTGCCCAGGGCGAGGCGTCCGGTCGCCCCGGCGGCGACGGCCAGGGGGAGGAAGGGGTCCTGATTGACCTCTCCGGCCCACGCGGCGTCGTAGCCGTGCTCCTCGAGGGTGCGGGCCCGTTCCGCGGCGTCCGGCAACCCGAGGACCATACCGTCGATTTTCATGTGACGATAGTAAGGTATGCATATTCTGAGAACGAGGTTCTTGCGGTGTGAGGTTGCCTCGGCCGTGAGGTTCTTCCGGGTGGGTGGAGGTGGCGCTTTGGCCGGGCGGGAGCCTGTCGTCCTTGTAGACGTCGAGGAGCGGATCGCGACGGTGACGCTCAACCGGCCCGAGGCGCGCAACGCGCTGAGCCGGGAGGTCACCTTCGCGCTGTGGGACGCGGTCACGGCCGCGGGGAAGGCCCTCGACGTCGATGCCGTGATCCTGACCGGCGCGGATCCCGCGTTCTGCGCCGGGGCCGACCTCAAGGAGGTGTCGGGGGAGTCGCCGCCGAGCGCCGTCCCCCGGGCGCCCGGTCAAGGGCCGGAGCGCGATGCCAACGGCCTCTTCCGGTTCCTGCCGGTGATAGGCAAGCCCGTCATCGGGGCCGTCAACGGCGTCGCGGTGACGGGCGGGCTCGAAGTGGCCCTGCAGTGCACGTTCCTGGTGGCGTCGCGGCGCGCCCGGTTCGCCGACACCCACGCCCGGCTCGGCATCATGCCGGGCGGCGGCGCGACCGTACTCCTCACCCAGGCCGTCGGGCACCGGCGGGCCGTCGAGATGTCGCTCACCGGCAACTTCCTGACCGCCGAGGAGGCGCTCGGCCTCGGACTGGTCAACCATGTCGTGCCGCACGAGGAGTTGCTCCCCTTCACCCGTAGGCTGGCCGCCGACATCGTGAACAACGACCAGCGCGGCGTCCGCCGGTTGCTGCGGCACTACCGTCAGATCGCGGGCGCGGCCACCCTCGACGAGGCGCACCTCATCGAGGGGTACCTGGCCGAGACCTGGCAGCCGGGGACGAGCGAGGTCGCCACCCGGCGCGCCGACGTCACCGCGCGGGGACGGACACAGGCCCGGTCCTGACGTCACGGCAGGAGGGCACGGACGGTATGACGGCGTACGTCGTGGACACGACCGGCGGCAAGGTGCGTGGCGCCGAGATCGACGAGGGCGTCCTCGCCTGGCGCGGCATCCCCTACGCGGCCCCGCCCGTGGGCCTGTCGCGCCTGCGGCTGCCGCGGCGGCCCGAGCCGTGGAGCGGGGTGCGCGACGCGACGGCGTACGGGGCGCCCGCCCCGCAACCGCCCATGCCGGTCCCCGCCGGTGCGGCAGGTCCCACCGACGCTCCCGTGCTGCCGGAACCGTCCGAGGACTGCCTGTACGTCAATGTGACGGCCCCGGCCGACGCTGCGGGCCTCCCCGTCCTGCTGTGGATCCACGGCGGCGGATACCAGGTCGGCACCGGAAGTGACATCGCCGGGGACGGCCGTACCTTCGCACGCCGTCACGGCGTGGTCGTCGTGACGTTCAACTACCGGCTGGGCGCGCTCGGGTTCCTCGCCGTGGACGGTGAGGAGCACACCGGCGCCTTCGGTCTGCACGATCAGATCGCCGCGCTGCGCTGGGTCCGCGAGAACATCGCCGTCTTCGGCGGCGACCCGGACCGGATCACGCTCTACGGCCTGTCCGCCGGCGCCAAGTCCGTCGCCAACCTGCTGGCCTCACCCCTGACCCGAGGAATGATCCATCGCGCCGCCTCGTCGAGCGGCGGGGCGGACCACGTCGCCGACCGGGACCAGGACGCCGCGATCACCAGGCGGTTCCTGCGCGCGCTGGGAGCCGGAGCGGAAGACCTCCGGAAGGTGAGTACCGAGGAGATGCTCGACGCGCAGACCGCGCTGGGCGAGGGCACGCGGGCCGGCTGGCTGTGGCGCCCCTCCGTCGACGGTCTCGCCCTCACCCGCAAGCCGTTGGACGCCATCGGGGCGGGGGCCGCCACGGGGATCCCGCTGCTGGTGCAGACGTGCGTCAACGAATGCGCCCTGTACCAGCTGCTGGATCCGGACGCGGCCGAGCAGGCCGACCGCGTGCTGGAGGAGTACTTCGGTGCCGCCGCACGCGACCGGATCCTCGCCGCGTACATCGCGGCGCGTCCCGAACTCGCCCATGATCCGGTCCAGTTGCGGGTCGACCTCATGACCGACGAACGGTACGTCATCCCCTCGGGCCGCCTCGCCGACGCCCAGTCCGCCCACGCCCCCGTATGGCGCTCCCGCTACGACGTGCCGCTGACCGGCCTGCCGCCCGCCGTCGCCCCGTCCGGTGCCCTGCCCGCGATGCACGGCACGGACGGCGACGCCGTCTGGCTCGGCGGGCAGGGCGTGAACCAGCGGCTGCACGAGGCCTGGGCGGCGTTCGTCACGACCGGCGTCCCCACCGCCGAAGGCCTGCCGAGCTGGCCCGCCTATGACGTCGCCCGGCGCACCACCATGGTCTTCGACGCGGCGGGGGCCCACACCGTCGACGACCCCCGTGGCGCCCGACGCGCCGTCTGGGACGACCGCGTGTGGCAGTCGGGCACGTGGTGGACCCTGGACGGCATCGCGGGTGAGATCGAGAGCTGAACGACGACTTCACGGGCCCGCGTCACAGCTGAACAAGTCGCGGAGCCGAGTGGCCCTGCCGTATCAGCGCCCCGGCCTCCCGCGTCAACTCCCGGGCGCTGCCCAGCAGTCCGTCCAGCACGAGGGCGCGCCGGACGTGCCGGTGCAGATCGTGCTCGGCGGTGAAGCCGATCCCGCCGAGGACCTGCTGACAGTGCCGGGCGGCCGTCAGTGCCGCCTGTCCGGCCGCCGCCTTGGCGAGCAGGCAGCCGAGGTCGTCTTCGGCGGCCACGAGGGTCGCCTCGGCGCCGTCGAGCGCGACGAGGGTCTCGGCGAGCCGGTGCCGTACGGCCTGGAACGAGGCCAGGGGACGGCCGAACTGGGTCCGGTCGAGCACGTGCGAGCGGGCGAGCGCGAGCATCGCCCGGCCGGTGCCCAGGAGCCACCAGCCGAGCGCCCGGCGTCCCGCGGCGAGCGGGACGGGATCCCCGGCCGTGACGGTGCGCAACGGCAGCTTGCCGTCCAGCGCGCCGCCCGTCTCGTCCGTGCGCTCCCACACGACCCACGCGCCGCCCGTGTACGGCAGGGGCAGCGTGCCCCCGACGGCACGTCCCGCCGCGTGCAGCATGACGTCGTTCAGCAGCGGTGCGTGCGCGCCGGTCTCGCCGAGCAGCCCGAAGGCGAGCGGGACCGCCACGTCCGGCGCCTGCGTGAGCAGGTCGGACCAGCCGAGGTCGGCCAGGGCCGTGTCGAGCGCGCGGCCCGACGCCGCCGTCATCGTCTTGCGGAGCGTCTGCGCGAACAGGTCCCGCTCGGCGGCATCCATGGTGTGTCAGTCCCTTCCCAGGTCCAGCAGCCGACGGGCGATGATGTTGCGCTGGATCTCGGCGGTGCCGCCGTAGATGGTCGCCGCCCGCGAGTACAGGTACTCCTCCCGCCACGGCGTGTCCGTCAGCTCCAGCACGCCGGGGAGCAGGTCCCGGGCGGTGTCGAAGAGTTGCTGCTCGGCGGTGGCCAGCAGCACCTTGTCGACGGAGGTCTCCGGGCCGAGCCGGGCGCCCGCCGCGAGTCGCCGCTGGGTGCCGTGTGAGCGGCAGCGCACGGTGTGCAGCGCCAGATAGGCGGCGCCCAGGGCCAGGTCCTCCCCGGTGTCCTGCGGTCCGGCCATCTCTGTGACCAGCCGGTCGAGCCGGGTGTAGAGGTGGGCGACGCGATGCCAGAAGCAGGTGGAGCGCTCGTGCGGGAGCAGGTCCATCGCGAGTCGCCAGCCGTCGCCGGGGCGGCCGAGCATCCGGTCGGCGGGGACGGCCACGTCGTCGAAGAACACCTCGGCGAACTCGTCCACACCGTGCATCGTGCGCAGCGGCCGCACGGTGATGCCGGGGGTGTCCATGTCGACGAAGAACGCGGTGATCCCGTCGTGGCCCGGCGCGGTGCGGGTGAGCAGGACACAGCGGGCCGCGTACTGCGCGAGGCTCGTCCACACCTTCTGGCCCGTCACCACCCAGTCCCCGCCCCGGGGGACGGCCCGGGTGGTGAGGGAGGCGAGGTCGCTGCCCGAGCCGGGTTCGGAGAAGCCCTGGCACCACTGCTCCCGGCCGCCGAGCAGCAGCGGGACCATCTTTGCCGCCAGCTCCGGACGGGCGTACGAGATCATCGTCGGGGCGAGCACCTCGATCATCGAGTAGATGCCGGGCTCGGCCAGGCCCCGCGTGGCGACCTCCTCGCCGAGCACGGCCCGCAGTACGGCCGGCCCGCCGAGACCCCCCACCTCGGCGGGCCAGCCGTACCGCATCCAGTCCGCCTCGTAGAGGGCGCGCCGGACCCGGGCCAGCTGCGCGACCTGGCCGTCGAGGGAGTGATCGGGCCCGGGGGAGAGGTCGTTCCGGTCGAGCCAGCGGCGCAGATCCGACCGGAACTCCGTGACGTTCATGCGCCCGGGCGTTCGAAGGCGTGCGGGCGGCCCGAGTCGTGCGCCCCGCTGCGGCGGATGAACGTCATCGCCCGTGTCCGCAGCCGCCAGCCGTCGGCGGTCCGCAGATAGGTGTCGTTGTAGTAGCCGATCCGCATGGCGTGGGTGGCGTGGTCGATGAAGCACAGCGGCTGGGTGCCGGTCGCGGTGTCCCCGCCCCCTTCCCGGTCTCCTTCCGCGGGCAGTTCGACCACCGCCGTACCCACCAGGAACAGCCCCTTGGGTGCGGCGGCGACCAGGGCCGGGAACTCGTCGAGGCCATAGGTGTCCCCGAAGGCGCTGTAGGTGCCGTCGGGGGTGAAGACCGCGAGCACCCCGTCGATGTCGCCCCGGGTCATGTGGACCGCGTAGCGGCCCAGCAACTGCTGAATCTCCATCAGGTCGTCAGTGGACAAGGACCTTTCCGCCCTTCGGTGAGAATGGCATTCTCATTCACGAGTGGCAGGTTTCCATGTGTCGGTCATGGCGTCAACGGTCATGGCGTCAACGGTCGCGGCGGAGCTTCGCGAAGTCCCAGCTCACGACCTTCTCCGCGGTGAGCCGGAGCCAGCCGTGCTTCCCGTCGTGCCGGAACGCGCCGCCGCCCATGTACTTGTCCGCGAAGAGCTGTTCGGGGTGCACGAGCTCGTCCAGGGGGTCTCCCTTGCGGGGTGTCTCGCCGACGGCCTCGATACTGCCCCGCAGTTCGACGCCGCGCAGGGCCGTGAAGTCCGTGCCCCCGTCGTCGACGATCACGCTGAGCCGCGGATCCCGGTCCAGATCGGTCCAGCGCTGACTGCGTACCAGCGAGTTGAGCCACAGCGTGGACCCGTCCCACACGAACCACAGGGCGCTGACATGGGGATCCCCGTTCCGTCCGACGGTCGCGACCCGGCACAGCGGCTGGGTTCGCAGGAAGGTGTCCCGCTCGGGGTCGGTCATGGCGATCGCGGTTCCCCTGCGCTGTCCGCTCATCGTCTCTCCTGCCTTTGTTTGAATGGTTGATTCTCTCTTAGTGAGAAGCTAGTTTCCATCAATAGAGAGGAGGAGAACCACCTCGCGCTCAAGGTGGCCGGGGCGATCACCTGTTCCCGCCGGCCGCTCGGGGACAGCACCGAGGAGGAGACCCCTTGAACCAGCCCACACCCTTCGCCGCCCTGGGGGCGGTCGCCGAGTACGCCTCGCAGCAGATGGCACCGCCGCCTCCCGGCCGACCGGCCGCCGAGACCGTTCGCTCTCGCCGGCCCCGGCGAGAGTCTGAGTGAGGGCCCGTCATGGAGCAGTTCCTCACCTTCGGGATCGTCGGCCTGAGCACCGCCGCGATCTACGCGGTCATCGGCAGCGGTCTGGTGCTCACCTACACGACGACCGGCGTCTTCAACTTCGCGCACGGCGCGGCGGGCATGCTGTCGGCCTTCACCTACTGGCAGCTCACCACCGGCTGGGGCTGGCCGGTACCGGTGGCGCTGGCCGTGGTCCTGCTCGTCCTCGCCCCGGCCTTCGGCCTGTTCGTCGAGAGGGTCGTCCTCCGGCCCGTCCAGGCGCTGGGCGAGGCCGAACGGCTGGTCATGACGGTGGCGCTGCTCAGCGGCCTCATCGCCGTCGCCCGCTGGATCTGGGATCCCAACGTGCCACGCACGCTGCCCACGTTCTTCGCCGACCGCAAACCCTTCCACATCGGCTCGGCCGTGGTCACCTGGCACCAGGCCCTCACCATGGCCGTCGCGGTGCTGGTCGCGGTCGGCCTGCGGATCCTGCTCCACCGCACCCGCCCCGGCGCCGAGATGCGGGCGACCGTCGACGACCGCGCCCTGGTCGGGCTGACGGGGGCCCATCCCGTACGGGCCAACAAGACCGCCTGGATCCTCGGCACCCAACTCGCCGCGATCGGCGGCATCCTCATCGCCCCGACCGTCACCCTCGACGCCGCCCAGCTCTCGCTGCTGATCGTGAGCGCCTACACCGCGGCCGTCTTCGGCCGGCTCCGCAGCGTGCCCCTGACCTTCGTCGGCGCGATCGTGGTCGGCTGCATGGAGAGCTATCTGACCGGTTATCTCCCGCAGAACGCCTACCTGCCCGGCCTCAGGCTGGCCGCCCCCGCACTGCTGCTGTTCGTGGCCCTGCTGGCGTTCCCGCACCGGCGGCTGCGAGGCCGGGACCGCAAGCTGCGCCCGGTGCCGGTTCCGACGGCCCGCGGCACGGCCGTGTTCGCCGCCTGTGTCGTCGCGTTCGGCGCGGTGCTGGCCTCGGTCCTCGGCGAGGCCGACCTCATCACCTACGGCGCCATCTTCTCGCTCGGCGTGGTGGCCCTGTCGTACGTACCCCTGGCCGGGTACGCCGGGCAGATCTCGCTCTGCCAGCTGAGCATGGCCGGGATCGGGGCCGTCGTATGGGCCCACCTGGGCGCGCACGGGGAGTTCTGGGCGCTCGGCGCCGCGATCCTGGTCTCCGCGATGGCCGGCGCCGTCGTCGCGCTGCCCGCGCTGCGGCTGTCCGGGGTGTATCGGGCGCTCGGGACCGCCGCCTTCGCGGTCGTCCTGGACCGATGGATCTTCACCCTGCCGGCCTTCCACCTCTTCGGGATGCGGATCGCCCTGTTCGACCAGGGGTCGGTGGACGTGGCCGGACCTCGGCTCTTCGGCCTCGAACTGGACACCGCGGCGAAGCAACTGGTGTTCGCGGCCGTCTGCCTCGCGCTCGCCTCGCTGGTCGTGGCGGCGGTGCGCCGGGGCCGCTTCGGGCGGAGGCTGATCGCACTGCGCGACAGCGAGGCCGCCTACGCGACCCTCGGCGGCAGCCTGCTGCGGGCCAAGGTCCTGGTGTTCGCGCTCTCCTCGGGGATCGCCGGGCTCGGCGGCGCGCTCTACGGAATGCAGCAGCGGTCCATCACCGCCGACCAGTTCAACCTGGTGGCGGGACTGCCGATCTTCCTGGTCGCGGTGGTCGGCGGCCTCGGCACGGTCGGCAACGGACTGTTCGCCGGGACCGCCTACATCGGCCCGACGAACGCGCTGGTCGCCGTGGCGCCCTGGGCGCAGAACCTCGTCGCCCTGCTGCCCGGCCTCGCCGGCATCGGGCTCGGCCACAACCCCGACGGCATCGTGGTCCGCTTCCGCCGCGAGTGGGAGCCGCTCGGCCGGGACCGGATCGCCCTGCCCGGCCTGCTCTGCGTACTCGCCCTGCTGTGGGTCCTGCGGCTCGGCGACCTGATCAACGGCTGGACGTTCCTGGGCTGTTCGGTGGCCGCTGGGGTGGCACTGCGGATCTGGGCGACGGCCCGGCAGACCGCCGCCCCGACCGAACCGGAGGTCCCCGTCGAATGGTGGGGACTACGGCGCGCCTGGCGCCCCGAGGACAGGGAGGTGCTCGCCCGTGGCCTCGCTGCGGATTAGCGGAGTGACCGTCGCCTTCGGCGGCAACCGGGCCCTGGACGGCGTCGCCCTGACTGCCGAACCGGCCCGCGTGACCGGACTCATCGGCCCCAACGGAGCCGGCAAGAGCACCCTGTTCGACGTCGCCTCCGGACTGCGCCGGCCCTCCGCCGGACAGGTCTTCCTCGACGGACAGGACATCACCCGGACCAGTCCCGCGGGCCGCGCCCGGCGCGGACTCGCCCGCACCTTCCAGCGGCTGGAGCTCTTCGGCCGACTCACCGTCCGCGACAACCTCCTCGTCGCGGCCGAACTCGGCCCCGACAGGCGCCGGGCCCACCACGCCGTCACCGAGACCCTCACCAGGCTCGGCCTGACACATCTCGCCGACAGCCCGCCCGACGCACTGCCCACCGGAGTCGGCCGCCTGGTCGAGGTCGGCCGCGCGATGGTCATCCGGCCCAAGGTGCTCCTCCTCGACGAACCCGCCGCCGGACAGGACAGCGAGGAGACCGAACGGTTCGCCGCGCTGCTGCGCTCGCTGACCGACGACGGCACGGCCGTGGTCCTCGTCGAACACGACATGAGCCTCGTCATGGGCGTGTGCGACGAGGTGTACGTACTCGATCTCGGCAAGGTCATCGCGTCCGGCCCGCCCGAGGTGATCCGGAACGACGAGACCGTCCTGGCGGCCTACCTGGGGGACGCGTGAGCGCCATTCTCGAACTGAGCGGCGTCCGTGCCGCCTACGACCGGATCACGGTCCTGCACGGCGTCGACCTCCAGGTCGCCGCCGGGCAGGTGGTGGCCCTGCTGGGCCCGAACGGGGCGGGCAAGACCACCACCCTGCGCGTCGCCTCCGGAGTCCACCCCGTCGAATCCGGCCATCTCCGGCTGGGCGGCCGGGACATGACCGGAGCCGACCCCCGCGACCTGGCCCGCGCCGGGGTCTGTCTGATCCCCGAGGGCCGCGGCGTGTTCCCCAACCTGTCCGTCCGCGACAACCTCCTGATGATGACCTTCACCGGCCGCAGCCGTGCGGAGATCGAGGAGATCGCCTTCCAGCGCTTCCCGATCCTCCACCGCCGCGCCTCGCAGGCGGCCGGCACCCTCTCCGGCGGCGAGCAGCAGATGCTCGCCCTCGCCCGCGGCCTCGCCACCGACCCCGCCGTCCTGCTGCTCGACGAACTCTCCATGGGGCTCGCCCCGTTGATCGTCGGCCGGCTCTACGAACAGGTCGCCGAGATCGCCCGGCAGGGCGTGGCCGTGCTGGTGGTCGAGCAGTTCGCGGCCGCCGTCCTCGACATCGCCGACCACGCGGCCGTCCTCGTACGTGGCCGGGTCCAACGGCAGGGCCACCCCGACGGCGGGCTGCGCGCCGAACTGTCCGCCCTCTACCTGGGGAGTTCCGCATGACCACCACCGAGCCGCGCGCCGACCGCTTCGTCCGGGAACTGGCGGTACTGAAGATCCCCGACCCGGCCGCCGCCCGGGCCACCCTCTGGCTGCGCCTCGGCGTCCTGCTGATGGTGGGCGGCCTGGTGCTCGGCGTGTCGGGCTACCTGGTGTCCCACAACACCGTCGACCCGCTCGTCCAGGGCGACGGACTCGCGCTCGGACTGGGGGGTATCTCCGCGACCGTGGTGGGCTCCGCGCTCTTCCTTCGGTACTCGCTGACCGGCTTCCTGCGCTTCTGGATGGCCCGCCAGTCCTACGACATCAACCTGCTCGCCGACCGCCTGCTCGAAAGGGACATCCACCATGACCCCACCGGTAACGACGCCGCGCCCAGGTGACCAGCTCGCCAGCGCCGTCTGCGGCACGCGGGTGGTCGTCGTCCGCGCCCCCGCGGGCGGCTCGGTCCAGCTCTCCTGCGGGGGCAGTCCGATGGTCCCCGCGACCGGCGCGAGGCCGGCACCCGGCGGTGCGGCCGAGGCCGTCACCCTCATCGGCAAGCGGTACGTGGACGCCGACGGAGCCCTCGAAGTGCTCTGCACCTCCTCCGGCACCGGCGAACTGAGCTGCGACGGCGTCCCGATGACCATCAAGGCGGCCAAGCCGCTGCCCGCCTCCGACTAGGCCCTGTCGTCAAATTCCCGTCTGCCCTGCGACGCCATGCACGCACTCTCACCGCACCAGGCACAGACCCAAGTACGTCCAGTACGAG